>CAZTYG010000132.1:0-6043 GCA_964617445.1 uncultured Blastochloridaceae bacterium | reverse complement strand
GGCACCCCCGAGCACGAGGCGGGCGTGACTGACAACCCATATGCATTTCCCTACAATCCGGTCGGCTTCGAAACCGCCTTCGCCATCCGCACGTTTCGGCCGTCGTTGATGGAGGAGGCGCGGCGGGGGTGGGAGCGGCAGATCGACGAGCTGGGCAGGGAGAACTACGGGGACACCACCATTGACCCCATCACCGCCCGCCTGCGCGTTTACGAGGGCTGTGCCTTTTGGGAAAATCGACAGCCATAGAACCAGAACAGGAACTGAGAGGCCGTCTACTCGTAATCGGTCTGCTCGATGGAAAGCGGCTCGCGTTGGGCGAGCATTTCGGCTTGGCGGCGGACACTGGCGGGGTCCGGATCAAA
Organism: uncultured Blastochloridaceae bacterium; assembly: GCA_964617445.1. Taxonomy (GTDB): domain Bacteria; phylum Verrucomicrobiota; class Verrucomicrobiia; order Methylacidiphilales; family CAZTYG01; genus CAZTYG01. The sequence goes on along the minus strand of CAZTYG010000132.1, from coordinate 5,678 downwards.
GCGGTAGGCGTTGCAGTTGGGACAGAGGGCGGTCTGGATCACCACGATGGAGCCGCATCCCTCGCACACCTTGAAGCTGGCCGGAGCGGCAAGGATGCGCTGTGCCGCTTCACGGCGGGAATTCAGAGTGGCGGACTGGCTCATGATTTCATCCTAGCAGTGCGGCCACCGTGTTCAAGCGCCCTCATTGTCCGTAGTAACAGGCCAGCCCGCGGGTCCGGTCATATTGAATGATGAAGCCCCCCACCCCATCCACCAAGAATGCAGGTGGAATGGAGGAAAACGGCCCCGACAACGCGTGCTGCAAAATGCCCGCCGCGTTCATGTCACGGGCCTGAAGCATCAGCGAAAGCGGATGCGGAACGTCTTCCAGGTCGTCGTCGGCCACCCGTTGGGGCTCGGCGGAGGAGACCATCGAGAGCAGCGCATCGTGCACAGCGACAATCAACTGGTAGCGGGTGGAGCGTTGCAGGTATTCCAACAAATCAAAACCAATGGCGAGGCGGAGTTCCTTGGGGTCGCAGAAGCGGCGCTGCCACCAGCCTTTGATGCCCTTGCGCGGGCTGATAAAATCATGGAAGCCGCGGGCCCGGCGCGCGTCGCGCAGTTTGATCCGGGCGGATTGGTCGCGCATCACCTCACCCACCCGCCGCGCGCCGGGATCGGGCTTGAGGCCGGCCTCCAAAAAAGGCAGCTGATCGGCGGTCCAGCCCAGCGCCAGCCGCAGGCTTTCGGCGTCGCCGGACTCGGCGAGCACCTGTGCCGCGCTCTGCTCCAGCAACGAGGCGTTGATCGGAACGCGATAAGCGTATAATTTGTAGATCATGACCTCCGCCATGATGCGGATGCCCGGCCCCGGCGACAAGTCCGGACATGCCGACCCCACTCATGAGCCGCAAAGACTCCAAAATCCGGGAACTGACCGCCGCCCACCAGAGCGGTGACCTTGATCCCCATTATCTGGGATACTTCGAGTGTTTCAACCGTGCGGCCTATTACGATGCCCATGACGTGCTGGAAGCACTTTGGCTGGCCGGCGGGCAGGGCCATTGCGACCACCACTTCTACAAGGGGCTGATCCAGGCCGCAGGTGCCTTCGTCCACCTCCAACATCACCGCCGTGAGCCCCTCCACCGCGTGCACGGCCAACGGTTGGCGCCCGCGTTTCGCCTCTTCCATCTCGCCTTGGCCAATCTCGCCCCCTATCCCGACATCCACCACCGCCTCGACCTCCCGGCCTTTCGCGCCATGTGCGAACGTTATGCCGCCGCTCTGCGCGAAAGCGCCTTCACCCGCAACCCGCTGGACCCGGCCGCAGCACCGCGCGTCGATCTGCTTCCCCCCGGCAACATCCAACCATGAAGGGTGGCGCAGAACAGAGGTCGAAGAATGAACGCAAAGGACGCAGAGGGGGGAAATACGGAGGAAAGCCGTTTTTTAGGAAAATCGCAAAGATCGGAGGAGAACCACAAATTTCAAATTGCAGATTCAGAATCTAAATCATCCCCCATATCTGTGTCATCGTAGGTATCTGAAATATCCAACCTCTGTCCTCTGTCTTTTTGTTCCCTCGCGATCCCCTCGGCAGGCTTGGGGCCTGAGCTTGTCGAACGGCTTCCTGTAAAAATATCCCCCCCTCTGCGTCCTTTGCGTCTCCGCGTCTCTGCGTTAAAATCTCTGGTCTTATTTTCCCGTGGTCTCCCTCACGGAACATGCTTGCCATGAATGGGTGAAGGGGACTACCACTAAACCATGCATTCACCCGACCCCGCCCCGAAAACCAACGGCGTCAACGGCAACGGCCGTCACCCATCGCCCACCCTGCGTTTCATGGCCGGTGTCATTCGCAAACCATTTTCCACAGGCGCCATCGCCCCCACTTCGCACAGAGCCGCCCGTCGCATCATCGCCATGGCCGGCGTGGACAAGGCGCGCAACATCATTGAGCTGGGCGCCGGCACCGGCGTGCTCACCCGTGAAATTCTCGCCCGCAAAACCAGCGACGCCCGGGTCATGACGGTCGAGCGCAGCACGGAGTTCGCCGAAATGCTCACGGACCTGGACCCCGGACTCTTCGTGGTCAACGACTGCGCGACCCGTCTGCGCGAGCACGCCCGCTCCCGCGGCATCGAGCGCGCCGACTGCATTGTTTCCGCCCTGCCATGGTCCCTGATCCCGCCCGCCGATCAGGAGTCCATCCTGCGCGAGGCCGCGCACATGCTGGAGGAGGGCGGCACCTTCATCACCCTTATGTATTACGGTCCCCACTGGTTCCCCGGTGGGCGCCGCTTTCGCCGCCTGCTCGAATCGGTCTTTCCCAGCGTCCGCAGCAACCCCCTGATGCTGCGCAATATCCCCCCCGCCTTCGTCTATCAATGTTCCGCCGCCAACAATGGCTCTTATTCCAGCCCGTAGTCCTTAAGCTTCTGGTTAAGCGTCGGGCGTGAGACCCCCAGCACCCGCGCAATCTGCGCCTTGCGGCCTCCGAGCTTTTCCATCAGGCGGCCGATCAATATTTTCTCGGCCTCGCCAATGACCTCTTTGTGGAGGTTGACGCTGCCGGTCTCCAGCCCGGAGGCCACACGCTGCTCCATCCAGGATGAAAGATCGACCGTCGTCTCCCGGCCGCTGTGTTCATTGGTATAAAGGCAGCGCCCGATAAGATCGGCGGTGACCGGCAATCCGCGCGACTCCAGCACCGCCTTGCGCACCACGTTTTCCAGTTCCCGGACATTGCCCGGCCATGGTTGTTTTTTGAGCAGTGCAACGGCCTCGGCGGTCATGCGTGCGTTCGGGTGATTGAGCGACGGGCCGTGGCGCCGCAAAAAGAATTCCACCAGCGCCGGCACGTCCTCCAGACGCTCGCGCAGAGGTGGAATGCGGAGCTCGGCGGCGGTGAGACGATAGTATAGGTCCTGCCGAAAAACACTCTGGGAAACGGCCTCTTCCAGATTGCGGTTGGTTGCGGCCAGCACCCGGGTGTTTACCGGGATGTCGGCGTTGCTGCCAACCCTCTGAATCACCCGCTCCTGCAGCACCCGCAACAACTTGGCTTGTGTCGATGCCGGCAAATCCCCGATCTCGTCCAATAGCAGCGTCCCTTCCCTCGCCTGCTCGAAACGACCGATCCGCCGTGTATGCGCCCCGGTGAACGAACCCTTTTCGTGGCCGAACAACTCACTCTCCAACAACTCCGCCGGGATCGCCATGCAGTTGACCGCCAACAACGGCTGCCGCGCACGTTCGCTGTGCTGGTGTAGCGCACGCGCCACCAACTCCTTGCCCGTCCCCGTCTCCCCGCGGATCAACACAGTCACCTGGGTTGCCGCCAGCACACCGATCTGTTTGAACATGTCCCGCATCAGCGGGCTGGTGCCAATCATCGACCTCTTCGCCGCACCCACCGGTTCCGATCCCATCGCCACCGGCTCCGCTGCGGAATGGTGGCCATGAAGGGCCTTGCGCACCAACCCCAGCAGGGTCTCGCGGTCAAACGGCTTCTCCAGAAAATCATACGCCCCCGCCTTCATCGCTTCGATCGCCACCTCCGTCCCCGTGTAGCCCGTCGTGAGAATGATCGGAATCTGCGGCAACTCCTTCTTGAGCATCGTCACCAATTCGATCCCGCTGAAGTGCGGCAGCCGGATGTCCGACACGATCAAGTCCACCCGCGTCGATTCCAACAACTCCAGCGCCTCCGGCGTGTCATGCAGCACCAAACAGTGATAGCCATCCCCCGACAACACCGCCCGAATGCTCTCCGCCACCAACGGCTCATCATCAATGATTAATACCGTCGAAGGCATACGCTCTAGTAAAGGGATTTTACGGTGTTATGTAAACATTTTTTCGTTTACAGCAAAATGCTTGCCGTCGATTTTTGTAAGTCGTTTATATTCATCTATTTATGCATTTCCACAATCTGGCACGCCATGAGCAACGATATTGGTATGAACAAACGGATCAAACAAGTGGCAGTGTTGCTGATGTTGACGGCCTTGGGTGGCTCGTCTCTTTGGGCCTCGGTGCGCATGGCCGCCACCACGACCCCTTACGACAGAGATGTGGCCCGCTTTGCCAATTATTTTCCCGCCGCCCAAGCCGTCCAGTCCGTCTCCATCGCCGACGTCGCCCGCCTCATGGGACCCATTCACCGCCTGCCCTACCGCTTTTCCAAAGATTGGAAAACTCCCGCCCAACTGCAGCGTGAAGGCGCGGTGGATTGCAAAGGCAAATCCATCGCCCTGTTGGCCGCCCTCCAACAGGCCGATGCCGGTCAGGTCAGCTTGGTGATCGGACTCCGCTCGCCCCGCTCCGCCGAACCCCACGCCTGGCTACTTTGGAACTACCAAGGCCGCGACTACATTCTCGATCCCACCTTCGACAACCGCCCCATCCCCGCCTCCTCCGTCCGCCGCGGCCACTACCGCGCCGACTACGTTTACAACCCCAACTTCACCTACACCTACATCCCTGCGGGTTGGCTGGCGGATTGATACTCCTCCATCCTGCGGGATAACATCCGGTCGCCGTCGAATTCGAAATAACCGCGAAACAACCGCCGCTCCAGCATCCATGGAAACCAGTGGGCATCATCGGCCCACATCCGCTCGAACGGCACCCGGTCCAGATTCACCCAAAACGGCACCGCCTCCGGCGTCTCCATCAGCTTGCCGTGGTATTGCTCTGCCCGGTACACCGTGCAATGGATCGAAAAGCCGTCGGCAAACTGGAAAAACAACTCCCCGCAAAACTCCGGGGACAATGCCTCGATGCCCACCTCCTCGCGCGTCTCCCGCACCGCCGCCTCCAGCGCGGTCTCCCCGGGGTCGATTTTCCCGCCCGGTCCATTCACTTTGCCCGCTCCCAGTCCGCGTTTTTTATCGATCAACAGAATTTTTTCGTCGCGGATAACAAAAAGCAGAACAGCGCGTTCGCGCGGCGTCCATGCGGACCATTCCGGCACCAGCGGCGCCGCGGGGAAATGGGGCGCGGCCGGGGACATCAGGATTTCTTGAACTTGTCCCGGTTCACCAACCGCTGACGCGCCTCCTCCAGCGCGCTGCGTTCCTGCGGGGAAAGGCTGTCGATGCCGTCCCGCGCGATCTTTTCCAGAATTTCATCCACCAGCTCGGCGTCCTGTTGGCGTGCCTGCCGCACCCGCTGGCGCTGCTGCTCCTGTTTTTGTTGCTGCTTCTGCTCCCGCCACGCCTCGAAAGACTGGGCCAGCGGCAGGCCGCCACCCACACCCGCGTAACGCAGAATGCCGTAGGCGGTCCCCACCGTCAGCCACAGATAGGCTAATCCCGGCCAGTTCTGCCCGGCGATATCCACCAGCGTGAACACCGCCAGAAAACACACCGCCAGCCACTTCGCCACCAGTCCGAAGAAAAATTGCAGATTCGGATAAATCGTCACAAATCCAATGAACACACCGAAATGAATGATGTGCGACCCCGCCAACTGCAACGGTCCGAACAACGGCGAAAGCACGATCATCGCCGCCGGTGGCACCACCACCAACATCGAATAAAACCACAGGAACCCGTTGCGCCCGATGAACCGCTCCACCTCCCGACCGAACCAGAAAAACATCAACATTTCGACCGCGAACCAGATGCCGCGCGCGGCGATGTTGTGAACAAAGGGATAGGTGAAAATCGTCCAGAATTTTCCGG
>CAZTYG010000131.1:0-6063 GCA_964617445.1 uncultured Blastochloridaceae bacterium | reverse complement strand
TGGGCGTGGGTTCCGACCGCCCCGGATAGCTTGCCCACCGCGATCTGCGTCCGCGCCTCGCGCAACCGCGACTCCGCCCGTCCGAATTCTTCATACATCAACGCCATTTTCAGCCCGTAGGTGACCGGCTCGGCATGAATGCCGTGCGAACGCCCGATTTGCGCGGTGAATTTGTGGCGGCGGGCTTGCTTGGCCACCGCACGTCGCAGCTGCTTGAGGTCGTCGAGCAATATATCGGCGGCGCGGCAGCATTGCACCGCCAGGGTGGTGTCAAGCAGGTCGGAGGAAGTCAGCCCCTGGTGGACCCAGCGTCCCGCCGGACCGATGTGCAGCGCCACATCCTCCAGGAACGCCAGCACGTCATGCTGGGTGCGTTCCTCGTTTTTCTGCACGCGCTTGAGATTGTAGGCCGCTTTTTTCCGAATGATCAGTGCGTCCTTCTTCGGCACCACCCCGATCCGCGCCATGCCCTCGCAGGCCAGAACTTCGATTTCAAGCCACAGGTCGAGCTTGGCGGTTTCAGTCCATATGGCGGTCATCGCCGGGCGGGAATAACGGGCAATCATAAGTCGGCATTAAACCCCCCACACCCCGGTCACGCAAGACCCATTCCCTACCACCATCCGACGAGCGAAGCGCTTGTCCTACAGCTCGGAGTCCGGAGTTGCGGCGCGGCGGGCGGGGGGTAATGTTTTTGACGTGTCACAAACATCGGATGAACTGGCGGCGAGGCTTCTGGATTCCTACGCGGAAACGGGGGTGATCAATCACATCGAAGGGGTGAATCTGCCGTCGAAACAAGCGGTGGCGGAGATCACAAGCTCCCTGCTGCGGTTGTTGCTGCCCGGCTTTTACCAGAGCGAGCCGATGAACGAGCAGTCGTGCGGGGAATACACGCGGCGGCGGCTGGAGGAGGTGCACAAAGCACTGTCGACAGAGGCCGCCAAAAGCTTGGAGTTCGCTCCGTTGACGGCGGCCAACGGCGGCGGTTCCTGCGAGGAGGCGCTACGGATCACCACAGAGTTTTTGGGACGGCTGCCCGCGGTGCGGGAGGTGTTGGTGACGGATGTGGAGGCGGCGTATGACGGCGACCCGGCCGCGGCGACATATGAAGAGATCATCCTGGCGTATCCGGGAATCGAGGCGGTGGCGGTGCAACGACTGGCACATGAATTGTATCGTGCCGGGGTGGCGCTGATCCCGCGCATGATGACGGAGTGGGCGCATTCACGCACGGGCATCGACATTCACCCCGGCGCGGAAATCGGGCCGTATTTTTTTATCGACCACGGCACGGGCGTGGTGATCGGGGAGACCTGCAGAATCGGCAGCCGGGTGAAGGTTTATCACGGGGTGACGCTGGGCGCGCGTTCGACTTCCGGCGGCCAGGAGCTGCGGGGCGCGAAACGACATCCAACGATCGAGGACGGAGTGACGATTTATCCGGGGGCGACGATTCTGGGCTGGGAGACGGTGATCGGCGTGGGCAGCACGATCGGCGGCAATGTGTTTCTCTTACACGGTGTTCCACCCAAGAGCCTGGTGTATTACCAGGAGGGGGCGGTGTTGGTGAAGAACAAGGGGGCGGCGGATTTTTCGGGGAGCCTGCCTGACAATTTCACATACGTGATATGAAATCGCTGCGGGTGGGGATCATCGGCGCGGGCGGCATTGTCCGCCAGCGTCATCTGCCGGGGCTGCAGGCGCTGGAGGGGGTGGAGATCACCGCGGTGTGCAACGCCCGGCGGGAGTCGGCGGAAGCGTTCGCGCGCGAGTTCGGGATTGCGGAGGTGGTGGCGTCGTGGCGCGATCTGGCGGCGCGCAAGGACCTGGACATTGTGTGGATCGGAGCACCACCCTATCTGCACGCCCCCGCCACCATGGCCGCGCTGGAGGCGGGAAAGCATGTGTTCTGCCAGGCGCGCATGGCGATGAATTTGGAAGAAGCCCGGATGATGCGGGAAGCGGCACGGGCGCGGCCGGGACAGGTGACGATGTTGTGCCCGCCACCGCACGGGATGCGGGCGGGGCGGACGTTTCAACGGCTGCTGACGGAGGGTGCAATCGGTGAGTTGCATCATTTCCGGTTGCAGGCACTGGCGGCGGCGTGGACCGATCCGGCCAAGCCCGTGCATTTTCGGCAGAGCATGGAACTGAGTGGTTTGAACATGCTGACGGTAGGGATTTACGCCGAGGTTCTCAACAAGTGGTTGGGCAAACCACGAAGCCTTGCCGCACAGCTCAAGGTGGCGGTGGCGGAGCAGGGCGGGGCGCCGGTGCGGGTGCCGGATGTGGTCCATGTGATCGGTGAATGGCCCGGTGGGCTGGCCGGATCGTTGCAATGGAGCGGGGTGGCCCGCCACGCGCCTTCGGACCGCCTGGAGATTTACGGCTCCCATGGAACGTTGGTGTATGATTTCGCGACGGAGATCATTTTTTTAGGAACGGCAGCGGACGGGGGCTTGAAGCCGGTAGCCGTGCCGCCGGATGAGGCCGGAGAGTGGCGGGTGGAGGAGGAATTCATCGACGCGGTGCGCACAGGCGGAATAAATCCGGAGCCATCGTTCGAGACCGGCGTGGCCTACATGGAGGTGGTGGACGCGATTCACCGCAGCGCACGCGAAGAGCGGCGTATCTGCATCCGGGAATGACCCCTCCCCGGTGAACCGGGATGGGGGCCATTCACGGACGACTCAGGCCAGGTTCTACTCTGCAGGCACAACCCCCGCGCACGGCAAGACTCACCTTGCAAGTTGTCTTCCGGCGGGCGCGGAGTCCCGCCCTCCCCTCATCCGCGGTGCAGTGTGGGTCAGGCCTTGGCACCGGTGCGGCGGCGGGCGGTGGGGTCGAGAAGGCGCTTGCGGATGCGAAGGTTCGACGGAGTGGCCTCCATATATTCGTCAGGGCCGATGTATTCGAGCATGCGCTCCAGGGACATCTTGAGGGGTGGTGCCAGCTGGATGCCTTTGCCGTCGCCGGAGGAACGCATGTTGGTGAGGTGTTTGGTTTTGCAGGGGTTGGCGACCATGTCGTCGGGACGGACGTTCTCGCCGATGACCATGCCTGCATAGATTTCCTCGCCGGGGCCGACGAAGAGTTTGACACGCTCCTGCAGCTGGTCGAGGGCGTAGGACGTGGTGACGCCGCTTTCCATGGCAATGACGACGCCGTTGTTGCGGGAACGGATTTCACCTTTATGGGGACCGTATTCCTTGAAGAGGTGGCTAAGGACACCGTGGCCACGGGTGAGGTTCATGAGGTCGGTCTCAAAGCCGATGATGCCACGGGTGGGAATGACGGCCTCGACGGCGACGTTGTTATCGCCGTGTTTCATATCCGTGATTTCGGCTTTGCGGGAGGCGAGATTTTGCAGCACGTCTCCGAGGGCGTCGGAGGGGACATCGACGTAGAGGTTTTCGAAAGGCTCCAAGGTGTTGCCCTGATCGTCTTTTTGAAAGATGACTTCAGGGCGGGAGACCAGGACCTCGTAGCCCTCGCGGCGCATCTGCTCGACGACGACCGCGATCTGCATCTCGCCGCGGCCACTGACCTCGAAGACAGCGGCGGATTCGGTTTCGCGGACGATGAGGGAGACGTTGGTGCGGGTTTCCTTGGTCAGGCGCTCCTTGATGTGGCGGGCGGTGAGGAACTTGCCATCTTTGCCGGCCAGCGGGGAGTCGTTGACAACGAACTGCATCTGAATGGTGGGCGGGTCGATGGTGATGAGAGGCAGGGGCTCGGTATCAACGCTGGTGGCGAGGGTTTCGCCGATGAAGATATTCTCAAGTCCGGCGATGCCGACGATCATGCCGGGGTCGGCTTCGGGCAACTCGATCCGGGAGAGGCCCTTGTGGGAGATGATGCGGGTGACTTTTCCTTTGTCGCGCACTTCCTTGTTGTGGAGGCAGACCAAGGGATCGCCGACCCTGATGGTGCCGGACTGGATTTTCCCGAAAGCCAGGCGGCCGACGTAGTCGTCGTAATCGAGGTTGGTGATGCAGAGGCGGAAGGGGCCGGTGGGGTCGGCATCCGGGGCGGGGACGTGGGCGAGAATGAGGTCGAAGAGGGCGTCCATGCCGGCATTGCGCACCTCGTCGGTGAGGGAGCCGGGCCACTCGGCAACAGCGAATCCCTGGAGGGCGGAGGCGTAGATGACGGGGAAGTCGAGTTGCTTGTCGGTGGCATTGAGTTCGAGGAACAACTCGAAGACTTTATCGAGGACGGCGTGGGGCAGGGCGTTCTCGCGGTCGATTTTGTTGATGACAACGATGGGGCGCAGCCCGGTCTCCAGAGCTTTGCGCAGGACGAATTTGGTCTGGGCCTGGGGACCCTCGAAGGCATCGACCACCAGCAGAACACCATCGATCATGTTCATGATGCGCTCCACCTCGCCGCCGAAGTCGGCGTGGCCGGGAGTGTCCACGATGTTGACGTGGTGGTCTTTCCATGTGAAAGCGGCGTTCTTGGCACGAATGGTGATGCCTCGCTCGCGCTCCTGGTCCATGGAGTCCATGACACGTTCTTCAATGACTTGGTTGGATCGAAAGGTTCCGGACCGGCGCAGGAGCTGGTCCACCAGCGAGGTTTTACCGTGGTCGATGTGGGCGATGATGGCGATGTTGCGGATGTTTTGCATGTCGTTTTCCAGAGTGCGGGACGCACAGGGATAGCAGGAAGCCCCGCGAGGGCAACAAGGAATCTCGTGAGGGGGTGATTTAAGAGTGGGAATCGGGAAGCATCCCGCTCCTATTTACGGATGACGATCGGGTCGCCGACCTGAATGCCCCGGAAAAGTTGGGCGGCGGGAGTCTCGCGGCGGGTGATCTCCACTTCGCCGTCACTGTTGAGGATGATAAAGGGGCGCTGCTGGTCGGGGGCGTCACCGTAGGATTTGAGCAGGGGCATGGAAAGAGTGCGTGCGCGCAGGGTGACATTGAGAAGAGCCTCGGTGGAGGCTTCGACATGGGAGGAGGTCATATTGGTGAGAATGTTGCCGTAACGGTCGATGTGGACGACCTCGCCGGTGACTCGGTCGCCAAGCACGACTGGAGCTTTGATGTCGAGGGAGGCCAACGCGGGTGCGGGTGGGCCGAGTTCGGCCAATGGCACACCGCGGGCCAGGTGCGCGGCGGCGGGGCCGAAGATGTCGCGGCCGTGGAAAGTCGATGAAATGTTCCCGTCCCAAAAATACGTGGTGTTTTCCAACACGCGGGCCTCGGCCAGCCCCTCGCGGGCAATGACATGGCTGAAGATGCCGTTGTCGGGGCCGATGTAAATTTTATCGGCACGGGTGCGGACGGCCACCGGTTTGCGTTGGGTGCCGACGCCGGGATCCACCACCGCGATGAAGATCGTGCCGGGGGGAAAATATTTCGAGGACTTGGCCAACATGTAGGAGGCGTGTTTGTGGTCGTGGGCGGGCACATCGTGCATCAGGTCCACGATGTTGGCGTCGTGCGCCACGGTGAGCACCGCTCCCTTCAACTGCGCCACGTAGGCGTCCTGGGAACCAAAATCGGTAAGCAGCGCGATGACTGGCATCTGCGAAACCTGTTTTTCCTTGGGTGAACACGACGCCAAACAAGCAAGCATAGCGGTGGCAACAATCAGCCCTGCTTGCGGAACGAGTAGTCGTGTCATCGAAGGTAGAAAATAACCCAGGGCGTGGAGCGCGGGCAATGAGCAAATCGGGGGATGGCATAAAACAGCATCGAACCAGAGGCCATTTACGGTCCCACTGGGCCGGACCGCTACAACATCGGGATTTCCTTATGGCGTGGTGAGGCTATCATACGGGGATGCGATTTGGTTTGATGTCGGCGTGTTTGGCAGCGGCAGCGCTGTTGTGGACACCGTGTGGTGCGGAGGGATCGTCGCCGTTTTCCCGCAAAGGCGCGCGGCATTTCAACGAGCCTGAGAAGCCGAGTGCGGTGCGGCTGCATCCTTCGACATGGCACGCGGAACGGCTGGGGGACGGGCCAGTGCGGATCGAGATTTCTTTGGAACGACAGCTGGCGTGGTTGTATGCGGGGAACTCGTTGGTGGGGGAGGTGCGGATTTCTT
>CAZTYG010000130.1:5398-6143 GCA_964617445.1 uncultured Blastochloridaceae bacterium | reverse complement strand
GCCGTCGAGCCATTGGTAGAGGAGGATGTAGATGCGTTCCCAGTCGTATTCGATGTTCCGTGCAGCGGGGTTGGGTTCCTGATTGAGGCGGAGGCGATGGGAGTGGCGGTGTTGGAGAAAGGGTTTGCGTCCGAGCTGCCAGGCGAGATGGCGGGTGGGTGGGGAGTAGATGGCGAGGGGAAGGTTGGTGGCGGGGTGGCCGCGGAGTTGGCGGCGGAGGGCGGCGAGGTTGCCGAATTCCTCGAATGGGGGCAGGAATTCGGAACCGGCGAAGTGCTCTTGGATGGCGGCGGGCAGAGTTTTGTCGTAGCCGGTGTTCATGTCACCGGCGTCCTGGCCGAAGCGGGAAAATTTGACGACGATGGAGAAGCCGGGGCGGACGGGGTGGGGGATGCCGACGCGATAGACGGCACCGGTGGCACCGGCGAGGGCGCGTCCGCGTTTGCAAAACTGGTCGCCGGTGAACCAGTGGGCGGGTTGGAGGGAGGCGGCGAGGGGCCAGCCGTGGCGGGTGACGAAGAGGTCGCCGCTCTGGAGGCCTTTGAGGTGGGCGTATTCGACGCCGAAGAGCAGGTGTTTGTGGGCGGCGGGGACGGCGTCGAATGTGGGACGCCGTCCGCGGGAGAAGGTGAGGTCGAAGCCCTCCATGGCGGGCCGCCGGTCAATCTCCCTGCCGAATGGTGGGGATGTCGAGCAGGGCTTCGTAGTCTTCGAGGGAGCCGCCGGAGAGGCAGCAATCGATGAT
>CAZTYG010000130.1:821-5388 GCA_964617445.1 uncultured Blastochloridaceae bacterium | reverse complement strand
GCAGGAGGTCGTCCACGAGGAACTGGGCGAGTTCGCGCTGGAAAAATTCGTGGAGGATTTCGGCTCCGCGGTCGTAGGCGGCGGGGCCGACTTCGGGCTGTTGGTCCACCTCGAAGAACCATGCGCCGATGGTGCGGCCTTCGACGACAATGGAGCCGGGGTTGTAGCCGAGGAGGGGGCAACGGGAGGGGCGGAGCTGGTCGGCACTGAATTTGGCACCACCGCGACGGGCGAGGTATTCGCGGGTGATCCATTGGGGCATGAAGCTGGTTTCCCATGCGCCGATGTGCTGGTTGGGGATGAGGGCGTAACGGACGCGCGGGGTTTCGATGATCTGGTTGAGAAGCATGTTGGCGTGGTCCACGCGGCGTCCGGTGGCGAAGGGCCAGTAGGAACCGACGCCCTCGGAGGACATGCCCTCGGTCTGGACAATGCTGGGGTTGGCGTGGCCGCGGGGTGCGACGAGGCGCCAGAGCCAGGCGAGGGAGGCGGGCAGGATGTGGAACATGCCGATGATGCCGTAGGTGGGGTTCTCGGCGGTGCAGGGGGGTGTGCGGACGCCGATGCTGCGGACATCGACATCTACGGCACCCTCGACGACGTTGGGGACGATGTGGCGGGGGATGATGACGCGGGGGTTGGGGCAGGGCTTGCCGGGCTCGTCTTCAATGTGTTCCCAGATGAGGCAGGTGGAGCCGGGGTGGCCATCGATGCTGAGGAAGAGGAGGGGCTCCGGGGGGTTGATGGTGAGGGATTCGAGGTTGGAGTCCACGCCGTAACGGGTGATGTGGTTGACGCGGACGAACCATGCGTCCTCGGCGTCCATGAGGGAGAGCTTGCCGAGGCCTTTTTCGAGCGAGGGGTGGCAGAGTGCCATGTCGTCGGTGACGGGGTGGAGGTCGCAGGCGCGGGGGAGGGTGAGGGTGCGTTCGTCGCCGGTGACGGCATTACGACCGAGCAGGAGGCTGCCGTCGGCCTCGCGGTGGGGTTGTTCGAGCATCTCGCTTTTGCCACCGCCGCTGGCGCCTTCGTGGGAGATGATGATTTTGTTGTCATAGGGGGTGATGACCTTGACGGTGGAGCAGTGCATGGTGACCCAGTGTTCGGCCTCGCCGATGGCGAGAAGCACGCCGTAAATGCCTTTTTTTGCGCTGGGTCCGGGATAGAGGTTGTAGCTGTAGAGTTCGTGGGAGCCGGGGACGCGGTTGTGGACGACGACCTGTTTGCCGTCGAAGTGGGTGTGGCGGAATGGGGGTGCGACGTAAATGACGGCGCGGGGGAAGAAGTCTTCGGGGAGGTTTTCGCTGGAGATGATGCCCTGAAGCATGGCGAGGCCGAGGGCGAAGAAGCCGGCGTTGTCGGGTGCGATCACGATGGCGTCGGTGCCTTTGCCTTTGACCCCGGCGTAGAAGGGGAAGACGGCGAGCGGCTGGGTTTTGAGCCAGGCGAAGGTTTCCTCGCGGAGGGGATCGAAAGGTTTGCCGTAGCGTGCATGAAAGGTGGGTTTATCGGTGGGGCGTTCGTCACCGATGACCATGCAATCGGGGTCGCGGCGGCGCATGTAGGGTTCGAGGTAGTTGGCGCAGATGCCATTGCGGGCGCGGCAAACACGGGCTTCGACGACGCGACCGCGACCGGGCACATCATAAGCCACTTCCTGCCAGGAGTCGGGGCCGACGTCGCGGGTGGCGAGTTTGACCAGATCATTGGTGGTGCGGGCGACGATGACCGAGGGTGCGGCTTCGAGGACGGCGGCAACCTCGCGGGAGACTTTGAAGGGGACTTTGGAGCAGGGGAGGTGTTCGATCTGGCTGTTCATATTTGGATGGGCATGGTTGGGGTTGGATGGGAGGATAGAATCCGGTTGATAAGTACTTTTTATACTAAGAAAATGATTTCGCAACGCATCTACTAACCAGATATGCGCATTTTATGATGGTATTGATTGCGTCACGAATTTGTGACATGGTTTGTAAATGCCCCGGATCATTCGCCAAGCGTTGTATGAAAAACTTCAAAACCTTCCTGAAATCAACGGGTTGCGGGAAGATTTTCGGGTGGTTAGCGGGTTGGATTTGGGGTTGGTGGATGAGTTGGGCCGGGGATGTCCTTTCGAGCCGGGGGAGGGGACAATGTGTGCGGTGTTGCGGGAGGGATCGGCGGGGCGCGGGATGTGCGCGCGGTTCCGGCAGGCGATGCTGGTGAAGGCGGGGGCGGCTCCGGTGGCGGTGGGTTGTGACGCCGGGTTGCGCGAGGCGGCAGTGCCGGTAGTGGTGGGAGGGATCACGGCGGGATATCTTCTGATGGGAGGTGTGTCCACAGCGGCAGCGGACGGGGCATCCGCGGCACGGGCGGCGCATCTGCTGGGACGCGCCGGGGTGCGCATGACGCCGGACGAATGCCGGGTGGCGCTGGAGAGATCGCCGGTGATGGACGAGGCCCGGTTCGTGGCGTGGCTGCGGATGCTGGGATTGGCGGCGCGACAAATCGCCTCGCGCATGACGCAGCAGATTACCAGCGGGGAGCGACCACTGCCTGCGGCGGTGGCGCGAGCCTGCCGGATGGTGGAGCAACGGGCCTTGGTGGAGGATATGGGATTGGCGGGGGTGGCGGATCATTGCGGGGTCAGCGCGGGGCATTTATCGCGGTTGTTCCACCAGGCCACAGGGCTGACCTTTCGGGAATATCTGGCGCGGTTCCGGGCCGAGCACGCGCGTGGGCTTTTGTTGTCCACGCAGAAAAGCGTGACCGAGATCGCGTTCGCATCGGGTTTCCAGTCCATTTCCCAGTTTCACCGGGTTTTCCGCCGGGTGCACGGGGCGGCGCCGGGTGCGGTGCGGGCGGATCAACAACGAACATCGAAGAGAACAGCCGGTTGAAACCACGAATCCCGTCAGGCCGGGAGGCGCTGGACACGAATGGATACGAAAAAAGAAACAGCCGGTTTAAAGCGCGAATTTCAACCCCAGATGCGGCGGTCGAGGGTGCGGAATTGTACGGCTTCGCCGAGGTGGTCGGCGGTGATGCGGTCGGAGGCGGCGAGGTCGGCGATGGTGCGGGCGACGCGGAGGATACGGTCGAAGGCGCGAGCGGAGAGATTCATATCGCCCATGGCGTATTCGAGGAGGGTGCGGCCTTCGTCGTCGAGGGTGGCGTGGGTGCGGAGTTCTTTGGGGCCCATCTGGGCGTTGCACCAGATATTGCGGCGGCGGGCGAAGCGTTCGAGCTGTAGGCGTCGGGCGGCGGTGACACGGGCGCGAATATCGGCGGAGCACTCGCCGGACGGGGCGTTGAGGAGTTGTTGATTGTTGACGGCGGGGACCTCGACGTGAATGTCGATGCGGTCGAGGAGGGGGCCGGAAATTTTGTTAAGGTAGCGCTGAACGGCAGTGGCGGAGGTTTTGCCGAGTTGGACATCTTGGAAGCCGCCGGTGGGGGTGGGATTCATGGCGGCGACGAGCATGAAACGAGCGGGAAAGGTGAGGGTGCCTGCGGCGCGGGAGATGGTGACACGGCCGTCTTCGAGAGGCTGACGGAGGACTTCGAGGGCGGAGCGTTTGAATTCGGGGAGTTCGTCGAGAAAAAGGATGCCGTTGTGGGAGAGGCTGACCTCGCCGGGCCCGGGGTTGGTGCCGCCGCCGATGAGGCCGACATCGGAGATGGTGTGGTGGGGGGAGCGAAAGGGGCGTTGTTGGACGAGGGCCTGACCGGGGATCATCATGCCGGTGACGCTATGGATGCGGGTGGTTTCCAGGGATTCGTCGAGGGTCATGGGCGGCAGGATGCCGGGGAGTCGTTTGGCCAGCATGCTTTTGCCACTGCCGGGGGGGCCGATCATGATGATGTTGTGGCCGCCGGCTGCGGCGATTTCGAGGGCGCGTTTGATGCCCTCCTGGCCTTTCACCTCGGAGAAATCGGGCAGGTGTTCTTCGGGGTCGGCGGTGGTGGGGTCGATGTGAACCGGTGGGTGGGGTGCGATGGTTTCGCGGCCTTCGAGGAAATCAGCGGTCTGGCGGAGGGAATCGACGCCGATGACTTTGAGGCCTGCCACAACGGCGGCCTGGGCGGCGTTGGCGGAGGGGACGATGACGCCGGGGATGCCGGCCTCGCGTGCGGCGAGCGCAATGGGCAGGACGCCACGAATCATGCGGACCGAGCCGTCAAGGGCGAGTTCCCCGGCGATCAGGTAGTCGGTGTGGGCCTTGGGCTGGATTTGTCCGGAGGCGTGAATGATGCCGATGGCGATGGGCAGGTCGAAAAGGGGGCCCTCTTTTTTGAGGTCGGCAGGGGCGAGATTGACGGTGATGCGACCGTCGGGGTGGCGGAAGGCGCTGTTTTGGACGGCGGACTTGACGCGGTCGCGGGATTCTTTGACAGCGGTGTCGGGCAGGCCGACGACCACCGACTGGGGAAGTTTGGCGCCGGTCACATCAACCTCCACATCCACCAGCAGGGCCTGGACGCCGACGACGGATGCGCTACGGAACTGGGCCAACATGGGCAACACTCAACCACGTCGCGCCGGAGGAGACAACAGAAAGGTGACGGGTGGGGCGGCGTCAGGCGA
>CAZTYG010000130.1:0-811 GCA_964617445.1 uncultured Blastochloridaceae bacterium | reverse complement strand
TGGTGCAGATACAGAACGTCAGAGGCGGCGTATTCGAGCTGGGCTGCGGTGAGGGGGGTGACGCGGATGGAGGAGGAAGGGAAGGAGGCGGGGCGCTTTTTCTCCCAGTGGATTTCGATGGTGCGTGGGTGGCGGGGGTGGAGATGAAAGAAGTTGTCGTTGAGGCGGACACCGGTGCCGCGTCCGGTGATTTCGATCCGGGTCCAGGGGGAGGGGACATCTGTGGTGAGCGTGAGCAGAGAGGTGCGGGGGCCGGTGTGTTGAAGGCGGTGTTTGATTTTCGGGGCTCGCAGCAGGAGGTATTTGGGTTTGGCGAAGGAGGCGAGATTGTCGGAGACGGTGGTGCCGTTTTTGTCTACGGCCCGAACCCAGACGAGGATATCGCGGTCGGCGGCGACGGGGGGCTCGTTCTGGCTGCGGATTTCGAGGGGAAGGGCGGGGGAGTTGTTGCGGAGGTCAGCACAATCGAGGGTGTTGAGTAATAAGTTGGACTGTGAGGGGACGACGGCGGGAAGTTTGCCGCCGCGGATGAGTTTGCCGGCCGCGGTGGTGATTTCCCAATGGACCGTGCCGCGAAAGGTATCCGGGAGGTGGTTGGAGAGGTGGACCTCGACGGTGGATTGGTTGCGGGATTCGACGAGGGAGACGAGCACGGGGGCGAAGAATCGTTTGGCGAAGAATTGGAGGGCCTTCCAACGTCCGTAGACATCGATGGAGGACCAGGTGGCACCGGGCCAGAGGTCGTTGAGCTGCCAGTAGAGCAGGCCGTCCATGCGGCCCTGGATGCGGCGGGCGTGTTCGGCGGCGTATT
>CAZTYG010000129.1:716-6262 GCA_964617445.1 uncultured Blastochloridaceae bacterium | reverse complement strand
CGGCGGCAGCGACGGGCTGCTCCAGTTTGCGGTCGGCGAAGGGCATGCCCATGAGGGCGAGCAGTTCCCTGGTCTCCTCTTTGTTATGGGCGGTGGTGACAATCGTGATGTCCATGCCGATGTTGCGTTTGATTTTATCGATTTCGATCTCCGGGAAAATGGAGTGGTCTTTGACGCCGAGGGTGTAGGCACCGCGACCGTCAAAGGCGCGGGCGGAAACACCACGGAAGTCACGGATGCGGGGCAGGGCCATGCGAATGAGGCGGAGGAGGAACTCATACATCATGGCACCGCGAAGGGTGACCTTGCAGCCGATGTCCTGGCCTTCGCGGAGTTTGAAGTTGGAGATGCTCGTTTTGGCCTTGGTGATGACGGGTTTCTGACCGGTGATCAGGGTGATATCGCGGACGGCGTCCTCGAGGGCGGCCTTGATGTCCTGGGAGGAGCCGACGCAGCAGTTGACGACGACTTTCTCGATCTTGGGGACCTCATTGATGTTTTTGTAGCCACGGCTCTTCATGAGAGCAGGGACAACCTCTTCGAGGTATTCTTTGCGGAAATCGGTATGCATGGCGGTTTATTCCTTGGCCTCTTTGGCGGGTTTGGCCCCTTTGACGGGCTTTGCGGCGGCTTCGATTTTTTTCACGTTGGAGATGTGAATGGCGCCTTCTTTTTCCTGAAATCCGCCGCGGGGGTTTTCCTGGGTGGGGCGGATGCCTTTTTTGATGATGCGAACGCCCTCGACGATGACACGGTTCTTGGCGCGAATGACCTGGAGGACGCGGCCTTCACGGCCCTTGTGGGCACCGGCGATCACGCGGACGAGATCGTCCTTTTTCACGTGGAATGATTTGGGTTGTTCCAAAAGCTTGCTCATAGGACCTCCGGTGCGAGGGAGATGATTTTCATGAAATTTTTCTCGCGCAGTTCACGGGCGACGGGGCCGAAGATGCGGGTGCCGCGGGGGTTCTGGTCCTTGTCGATGATGACAATGGCGTTGTTGTCGAAGCGGAGGGCGCTGCCATCGCTGCGGCGGATGGGCTGGCGGGTGCGCACGACCACGGCACGGACCACGTCGCTTTTTTTGACGGTGCCGTTGGGGGCGGCCTCTTTGACGTTGCAGGTGATGACGTCACCAACGCGGGCGAATTGGGTTTTTTTTCCAATCACACCGATCATGGTGGCGCGGCGGGCGCCGGTATTATCGGCAACATCCACCCAGGAGCGTATTTGAATCATAGTGTCCTTCCTTTATCCTTAGTGTTTAACCACTTCGACCAATTCCCAACGTTTGAGGCGGCTCAACGGCCTGGTTTCGACGATCCGGACCTGATCACCGACCTTGGCTTTGCCTTCCGCATCGTGGGCGTAAAATTTGCGGGAGATTTTGACAATCTTTTTGAAGCGCGCATGAGGGACGCGGCGGATGACCTCGACCACGATGGTTTTGTCCATCTTGTCGGAGATGACGGTTCCGCTCTGGATTTTGCGCGATTTGGCGGGCGCTTCGGCTGTCTGGGTTTCGCTCATAAAAGTGGGTGGGTTCAGGCTGCGGACGCGCCCTTCTTGAGGCGGCGTTCGGAAAGGGTGGTTTCGATTTTGGCGATGGTTTTGCGGATATCATGCAGGCGGCTGGGACGTTCGATTTTCCCGCTTTGCTGCTGGATGCGCAGGTTGAGTTTTTCCTGGCGGAGTTCTTGGGCGTGGTTGCGCAACTCCTCATCGCTCATGGCTTTGACTTCGTTGATCTTCATGCGACGAGCTTCCTTTCACGTGTGATGAACCGGGTGGAGATGGCGAGTTTGGAGGCGGCGAGGCGGAGGGACTCGCGGGCGACGGACTCAGTGAGGCCGTCGAGTTCAAAGAGGATGTTACCGGGGCGGACGACGGCGACCCAGTGTTCGGGGTTGCCCTTGCCTTTGCCCATGCGGGTTTCCGGGGGTCGGGCAGTGACAGGCTTGTCTGGGAATATGCGAATCCAGAGTTTGCCCTTGCGTTTCATATTGCGGGTGAGGGCGACGCGTGCGGCCTCGATCTGGGTGTTGGTGACCCAGGCGCGTCCGGTGGCCTGCAGGGCGTAGGAGCCGAAGGCGATCTCGACGTTACGGCACGGGGTGCCGGCACGGGAGCCGCGCTGGGTTTTGCGGAATTTGACACGTTTGGGGAGCATTGGCATGGCTTGATCACGCGGCTACGGCCGCGTCCTCCTTGAGGCAGATCCAGACTTTGACACCGATCTTGCCGGCTATGGTGTTGGCTTCACAGAAACCGTATTCGACGTTGGCGCGCAGGGTGTGCAACGGCACCTTGCCCTGGTGGTAGGACTCGGTGCGGGCGATTTCCGCACCCTGAAGACGTCCGGAGCAGCGGATTTTGATACCGAGGGCACCAAAGTCCATGGTGGTTTGAAGGGACTTTTTCATGGCGCGGCGGAAAGAGATGCGGCGTTCGAGCTGGAGGGCGATGTTCTCGGCCACAAGCTGGGCGTCGAGTTCGGGCATCTTGACTTCCTTGACATCGACGAGCACCTCGCGGGTGGGGACCAGCTCGCGGATTTCGTCCTTGAGCTTGTCGAGTTCGGAGGCCTTGCGACCGATGACAACGCCGGGGCGCGCGGTGAAGATATTGATACGGACGCGGTTGGACGCGCGCTCGATGGTGACGCGGGAGATGGCGGCACCGGCGAGGCGTTTGCGGATAAACTGGCGGATTTTCCAATCTTCGTAGAGGAAGACGGGGAAGTCTTTTTTACCGGCATACCACATGGATCGCCAGTTGCGGCGGACCGCGAGGCGGAAACCGAAAGGATGAACTTTTTGTCCCATAACTTATTCCTGAGTTTTCTTGGTTGCGGCCCGTGACTTGGTTTTGCGGGCGGCTTGTTTGGCCTTGGCCGCGGCCTCTTCGGCATCAAGGTCCCGTTCTTCGAGAATGATTTTGATGTGGCTGGTGCGTTTGCGGATGGGTCCGGCGCTGCCGCGGGCGCGGGGGCGGAAGCGGCGCATGGTGGCGCCCTCGTCAATCAGCGCGCTTTTGACCACGAGGGTGGCGGGGTCCAGAGAGTTGTTGTTTTCGGCGTTGGCGATGGCGGACTTGAGGGTCTTGCCGATAAGGCGGGCGGACTTCTGCGGATAGAACTCCAGCAGCTCCAGAGCGCCGAGCGCGGGCATGCCCTGGATGTGGCGGGCCACATCCCTTACTTTGAACGCGGACATCCGCGCACTGACCAATTTTGCTGTCACTTCCATATTCTTATCTCGTTGTTTCCAGGAGCAGGCGGTCTCCCGCCTGAACCGTTTCGTTGGGAATGACGCCCTCCACGAGGGCGGCACTCAAGTATTCCCGAACCTCAATGAGGCGGCAGCGTCCAATCGGACGGTCACCGCGCAGGATGCGGAAGGGCATGCCCTCCCGCGCCTCCTGAGCGCGACCGAAGTTGATGATCGCCACCCCCATATCAGGGTCGAAAACCGTGACAAAACCGGAGTTCAAATCCGGGGCCACCCGGATACCGGAACCCTCGGAGGGGTCGCGCAAGCGCTGTGCAGCGCGGACGGCCACCTCGTATTCGGCGCGCCGTTGGGCGCGTTCGAGCGTGCCGGCCTGTTGGAGTCTGCGTCCGGCGGCGACAAGTTCGTCGACTGCCTTTTCCAGTTCCACATTGCGTTTTTCGCTGCGGTAGAGCTCGCCGATGAGCTGGACGATACGTTCTTCCAGCGCTTTTTCGTTTCCGGTCAGTGCCTCGACGCCGAGAGCCTCGGCGCGCAGGCGCATTTCCGTCCACTGCTGGTGGAAGTAATCCGCCTCGGTTCTAGCCAAGGCGAGGCTTTCCTCCAGCCGGTCGAGCCGCTCGCGCAGCTCCGGTTCTGTCAATCTGTCTTTTAAAGAGCGTTCCCCGACGTTTCCGGCGGAGAGGGGCGTGCCGAGGCAAACCCCCATCAAGCCCGCGATCAAGCAAGGCCTGATGTTCATGGCCTTACTTGGTCACCTTCTCGGTGTGTCCGCCGTGCCGCTTGAATATGCGGGTGGGCGAGAACTCACCGAGCCTGTGGCCGACCATGTTTTCCGTCACATAGACGGAGAGAAAGTTTTTGCCGTTGTGGACCAGGAAGGTGTGGCCGACAAAGTCCGGGGTAATGAGAGACCGGCGCGACCAGGTTTTGATCGGCTTTTTGGTTCCTGCGGAGTTTTGTTTCTCGATTTTCTCGTAGAGATGGTAATCGACAAACGGTCCTTTTTTCAAACTGCGTGACATGGGCTCGGTTCCTTATTTTTTCTTGCGGCGTTCGACAATGAAGCGGCTGGAGGGCTTGTGTTTGGGGCGGGTTTTGAGGCCCTTGGCCAACTGTCCCCAGGGGGAGACCAGATGCTGGCGTCCGCCGCCGGATTTGGAGCGGCCTTCGCCGCCGCCATTGGGATGGTCCACGGGGTTCATGGCCATACCGCGGACGTGAGGGCGGCGACCGAGCCAGCGGGAGCGTCCGGCCTTGCCGAGGACGATGTTCTCATGCTGGAGGTTGCCGACCTGGCCGATGCAAGCGGTGCAGGTGCGGTGGAGCTGGCGGATTTCGCCGGAAGGGAGTTTGACTTGGGCGTAGTCCTTGGTGAAGCCCATGGTGGTGGCGGCGCTGCCGGCGGAGCGGACGATCTGGCCGCCGCGGCCCGGGGTCAGTTCGATGTTATGAACGGCCATGCCGAGGGGGATGGCGTGTAGGGGCAGGCAGTTACCGGTTTCCGGGGGCGCGTTTTCGCCTGCCTGGACGGTGGCACCGACCTGGAGGCCGCTGGGAGCGATGATATAGGTGCGCTCTTTGTCGGAAATATATTCGAGGAGGGCGATGTTGGCGGTGCGATTGGGATCGTATTCGATGGCGACCACTTTGGCCTCATCGGTGCGCTTACGGCGCCAGTCGATGACGCGGACACGGCGCTTGTGACCGCCGCCGCGGTGGCGGGAGGTGAGGCGTCCGCGGTTGTTGCGTCCGCCGGTGCGCTTGCGGATGTAGGTGAGCGAGGCCTCCGGCTTGTCCTTGGTGATTTCGGCGAAATCGGACGTGGCGGTGTAGCGCAGGCTCGGTGTCAGGGGACGGAAAGTTTTCAGTGCCATGGTGTTTGTCTCGGTGTCGGGAACTTCTCGTGGTCATCAGACCAGGTCGAGGGTTTCTCCTTCTTTGAGGGTGATGACGGCTTTTTTCCAGCTGTTGGTCAGCCCGTAGTTCTGGGTGCGCAGGCGCTTCTTTTTGCCCTGGACGCGCATGGTGTTGACGCGGTCCACCTTCTTTTTGAAGATGGCCTCGACGGCGCGCTTGATATCGACTTTGGTGGCCTGGGGGGCGACCTCGAAAATATACTGGTTGTGGGCCTCGGAGAGGCGTGTGCCCTTTTCGGTGAGGCGCGCGGTGCGAATGATGTCGTAAGGATTTTTCATAGCGGCGGTTATTTGAGGCGTTCGGCGAGATCTTTGAGGGCGTCCTCGACGACGATCACGTGTTTATAACGAAGGACGTGCTCGGCGTTGACCTTGCGGGCGTCGATGACATCGACGC
>CAZTYG010000129.1:0-706 GCA_964617445.1 uncultured Blastochloridaceae bacterium | reverse complement strand
CAGGTTACGGGAAGCGAGCAGGGCTTTATCATTTTTTTCCCTGGTGACGATGAGGAGGGAGTCGATCAGGCCGGCGGATTTGATCCATGTGGCCAGTTCTTTGGTTTTGGCCTCTTTGAGCTGGAAGGAGGGGACGGACTGGAGTTTGCCGGCTTTGGCGGCTTCGCTGACGGCCTTTTTGAGGGCGAGGCGGCGGACTTTTTTCGGGGTGGCCTTGGAGTAGTCGCGGGGATGGGGGCCGTGGGCGGCACCGCCGCCGCGCCAGACGGGGGAGGATTTGTAACCGGCGCGGGCATTGCCGGTGCCCTTTTGACGCCATGGCTTGGCACCGGAGAGGGCTACGGTGGCCTTGGTCTTGGTGGAGTGGGTGCCGGCGCGACGGTTGGCGGCATAACCCACCACAGTTTCGTGGAGGGCCTGGGCGCCGCGCCCGTTGGCGATCAATTTGACACCAAAGGCGGTTTCGGCGGCGGCGAGATCAAGAGGAGTGGGTTTCATGGTCGGTCCTTATTTCTTGGCGGGCGCGGCGGCCTTTTTCTGCCCTTTGATGGCGTCGCGAACGATGATGTAGCTGCCGTTGGCACCGGGGACGGCGCCCTTGATGAGGATGACTTGATCCTCCTCGAGCACCTGAACGACCTCCAGGTTTTGAACGGTGATGCGGGTGCTGCCCATGTGGCCGGGCATTTTTTGGTTTTTGAAAACG
>CAZTYG010000128.1:0-6272 GCA_964617445.1 uncultured Blastochloridaceae bacterium | reverse complement strand
CTCCGCGCCGACCGGAATGCAGCTTCTTGGGTCAATCATAGCAAGGGAGCATACTCCACCCTGCAAGCCAAAAAGCGGCGTCGCCGCTTTGGGATGGAGCGGAGCAACAGGGGGTGGACCCGGAAAGATTGCAGTCTTTGCTACGTTGGCTATTCTATCCGCAGCCAATCAAAATCCGCTGGAAAGTGGCGGTCGCCGCTGTCAGAGGCGTAGAGGGCGGCGAAGGTGCCTGTGAACCCATGGCCGCCGCTGTCGCGGATGCGCTCGTCGGAAAGAATGGTGGGGTCCAGTTCCGGACCGATGATGTGCCAGTCCCCGCCGTCCGGACGCCAGAAAAATTGCAGCCGTTCGTAGTCCCATTGCCCGCGCAGTTCCACGGGGCCGGGTGAGGGGACTTCCGCCTCCCATGCGGTAGGCATTTCGCAGCGGCCCAGGTCCGATTTCCAGACACGCAGGGTGCGGTGGACAGCACCGGCGGAGGGTCCGGCCAGTTCCAGGGCGAGGAAGTGTTGGTGGTTGTAGTAGAGGGCGAGTCCGGCGCGTTGCTGCCAGGAGGGGGGATCGAGGCGGAGACGGGTGGTGACGGTGCCGCGGTGGCGGGTGAGTCGAACGGCGGTGAGGCTGACATTGTGCAGGCTGGTCAGCGAGTGGCGTCCACGCAGACGCAGGTGGCCGGGGGCTTCGGTCAGGCTCAGCCAGGCGGGTTCGACAGGTTCGCGGAGGGTGTTCCATTCCGGGCCGGGGTAGGGAGAGTCGAAATCGTCGTGGAAATCCTGCTTCGGTTCCGGGGGGGCGCCGGAGCCGGGAATTTCCACAGTGGGGTGGGGGTGGTTGCCGCCATCGCGCAGAATCGGCCAGCCGTCATCGGTCCAAGCCAGTGCTTGGAGGGCGGTTTCGCGACCGAGTAAGCAGCGGCGATGCGGGCCGATGGGTCGCGCGCCGAGGTGGGCCATATACCATGCGCCGTCCGCGGCCTGGAAGAACGAGGCGTGGCCGGCTTTTTGTAGGGTGTCGGGCGGGGCGCCGACCGAGGTGAGCAGCGGGTGGTGGGGGGAGAGTTCGTAGGGGCCGTGAAGGGAGCGGGAGCGGGCGACGGTGGCGGCGTGGTTGAGGCCCGTGCCGCCCTCGGCGGTGATCAGATAATACCAGCCGTCCTTTTGCAAAAGTTGCGGCCCTTCGGTAACCCCCAGCGACGAGCCGCGGTAAATGAGTTCGGGTTCGCCAACCAGAGTACGGCTTGCGGGGTCGAAGCGCTGGAGGAGAATGCCTGCGAAAGGGCTGGGAGCGCCTGGGCGGTGATCCCAGAGCTGATTGAGCAGCCACTTGGTGCCGTCGTTGTCGTGGAACAGAGAGGGATCGAATCCGCTGTGGTTGAGAACGACCGGGTCGGACCACAGGCCGTCGATGGAGGGGCTAGTTACTAGAAAATTGGTCACGTCTTTGAACGGGCCGTTGAAGGACTTCACATCGGAATAGACCAGCCAGAACAAGCCGTCGGCATGGGTGAGGGACGGTGCCCAGACGCCGCCGGAGGGAGGATTTCCACGCAGGTCCAACTGGCTGCGTCGGGTGAGGGCGTAACCAGCGTGTTTCCAGCGGACCAGATCGACGGAACGATGAATGCGCACACCCGGCCACCACTCAAAGGTGGAAGTGGCAAGGAAGTATTCGTTGCCCACTCTGCAAATGCAGGGATCAGGGTGAAAGCCGGGCAAAATGGGGTTTTGTACGATCATCATGTAAAATTACCTCTGGTTATAAGGTATTACCAGTGGTATTTTTTTCTTGGACAGGGTGGGTCGATTTGCGTAAGCTGTAAGCATGTTGATTCGTTCTCTCTTCGTGTCCATTCTCAATTCCACCCCCACTGCCGCGACCATCTTGGTATCGACCATCCTTCTTGCTGGGGTCCCAGCTCATGCGCGTGATCTCACCCACAGCACCGCATGGATCGGCAACAGCTTCGGCAATGCTGACAACCGCTGGGTGCCGAACCGCACCACCGTGATGGCGCTGGGAGAGGATGGCACGATCTACGGGCATGCGGGGTGGGACGAAGCCGGGCGCTGCCTGGCGGCCTACAAGGACGGCAATGTCGATCCGCGCATGTTCCAGCAATACGACGGCAAGGGCAAGCATCAGGGCTGGGGTTGGGGCACGGCGGGCAATTGCGTCGCGGTCAGTCCCCAACATGTCTTCATCGTTTCTAACCGCGACAACCTGATCCGTTTCAACCGTCGCAGCCACTCCTTTGAAAAAGAAACCAAAGTAAAACAAAAATTCCGCAGCATGGTCTGGCACAAGGATGTGCTCTACGCCATGGAAAACGGCTTTCCCTCCATTCACCGGTTCAACGCCGATACCCTCGAATATCTCGGTGAACAGCGTCTGGAGGTGGCCGATGAAAACATTGTCAGCGACCTCGCAATCGACTCCCGCGACCGGCTCTGGATTTCATTCTCGGGCGGCAATGTGATCGAGGCCTATCAGCTCGCCGATTTCAAGCCGCTGGGTATTCGTATCGACGATGCCGGCAGTCCCCGCGCCATACACATCGGCTATGACGGCCGTCTGGTGGTCGCCGACAACAGCGCCCGCAGCCAGGTGCGCATCTATGACATCGCAGGGGACACCCCGGCCATCGCCGAGGTTTTCGGACGCGAGGGCGGGCTCAGCGCCGAACCCGCCGGGGTGGTGGCCGGGCATCCCGACAAACTCTTCGCCATTCGCGGTGCCTCCACCGACGCCCAGGGCAACCTCTACGTGAGCATGAGCAACCACATGAACATCCAGCGCAAATACAATACCCAACGCGCCCTCGAGTGGGAGGTTATGACCACCGTGTTTGTCGATGCCGCCGGGTTTGACGAAAGCACGGATGGTGCGGTGATCCACGGGCGAGAGGAAATCTACCACTACGATTACAACGAAAGTGATCCTGCCAAGGCCTGGAAACTCCACGCCATGACTCGCGATCTGAGCGCCCCCGGCGAGGACATTCGCACGGCCGGCGATGGCAAGTCCGCCACCAATGCCTGGGTCCGTGACGTGCTCGGACGCAAGGTGCTTTATACCGTCGGCATGCACGCCGGACGCATGCACGTCCTGCCTTTCGACGACCCCAAGAAAAGCACCTACGCCCGTGACCACGGCCAGACCATCGGCAAAGGCTGGGCGCAGTGGGCCGACTCCCGCGGCCACGCCTGGAGTGCCAATCAGGGCGAAGTCCACCATCACAAGCCGGTCCGCTGGGACGGTGATACCCTCGTGTTCGAGACGGCCCAGAGCTGGAAATATCCCGCCGAATTCAACAGCATCTACCGCATGGTCTATGACGATAAGAATGACCGCATGTTCCTCGGCGGGTTCACCAAGGACAATCCCGACCCGAAAGGTGCCTGGGGGTTGGTCGGCACCGAGGTCATCCGTTACGACAACTGGTCGCGCTCGCCGCGTCTGGTCTCGCGCTCCAAGCTTCCCTTCAAAACATGGGAGGGTGGTGCCCCGAATGCCATGATCATGCCCAAGGCTATGGATGTCGCCGGCGACTACATCTTCGTGGTGTATGTCTGGGAGGATGGCCAGCGCGGTGCCCGTCCGGCGGTGAAGGTCTTCAACCATAAGGATGGCAAATTCGTTGGCAACCTTCGTCCCGGGCGCGCTATTGGTGCCAAACACGGTTGGGTGGACATCCCCTACGCCATCTCCGCCATGCGCCGTGCCAACGGCGAATACGTCGTGCTCGTCGAGGAAGACGGTTTTGCAAAACTCACCATGTACCGTTGGAAACCCTGATCCGATGATTTTATGAACAGCTCCCTGTCCCGGCCCGAAGATACCGACGACGTGCAGCTTACCGGCAAGCGCAGGAGGGTGTTGGACGGCTTGGAGGAGTTGATGGCGGCGGTCGGCCCGTCCGGCCTGCTGCCGTCCGAGCGGGAGTTGGCGCCCCGCTTCGGCGTGAGCCGTCCCACCCTGCGCTCCGTACTCACCACCCTGCGCGATGATGGCCGCCTGGACAATGCCCATGGACGCGGTTGGATCGTCATCAAAGCCGTCGCCCCCGTTACACGGGCCACCTCCCGATCCATCCTGCTGGCCGCGCCGCAGATTTCCGGCGCGTTTCCCCGCACCCCCACCGGATCGGACTTCGCCATCATCGGCGGTGCCGCCGCGGCCTGTGACGCCCGCGACTGGAATGCCGTCACCATCAGCCCTGGACGCCTCACCGGGGAACAGGTGGAAGCACTGCTTCACTCCGGCACCAGCGGTGCGGTTTTCTTCTGGCGCGAGGACATCGCCGGGGCCATCCGCCGGGCGATTGAGCAATTTCTGCGCGCCGGCTGTCCGGTGGTGGTTTACGGCAGCGGCAATGAGTTGGATTCTTATGACCGGGTGGTCTCCGATCACGTGGCAGGAGCGCATGCACTCACCCAGCTGCTTATTGAACAGGGGTGCCGCCGCATCCTGCGCTGGCAGAACTTCGCCTCCGCGCAGCTCAGCATTCCGCCATGGTTGCTCATGCGCAACTACGGCCACGAACAGGCCATGCGCAAGGCCGGGGCCGACCCTCTCCCGCCACTGACCTACCACGAACCTTCGGAAAGCGGCCTGGGACCCGCCGATTTCTTCGAGGTCAAAGTCGAGCTGGCCGTCCGTCACCTCAAACGCGCCATGGAACTTCACGGGGACATCGACGCCCTCATGCTCAACTCGGACGGACCCGGGTTCACCCTCGCCGCCGCCTGCCGCCGTCTCGGCATTCATCCCGGCACCGATCTCCTCATCGCCGGTTATGACAACTATTGGAAAGATTCCCCCGAAGCCGTTTTCTGCGAATTCCGCCCATTCGCCACCGTGGATAAACACAATGCCCGCCTTGGAGCCGCAGCCGTCGATTTATTGCAACGCCGCATCGACGGCTCCCTGATTGGCCCAGTGGTCCTCGAACTTGTTTCCCCCCAAGTCATCATCACCGATCCCGCCCGCGTCACCATGGAAGGAACCACGCCTTGAAACCACCTGTTCCTCTCCCACCGCGCCGCACGCGCCGCGGCATCGCCCTGATTGTCGTCCTTGGTGCCATCACTCTGGTTACCCTGTTGGTCCTCGCATTCTTTGCCAATGTCACCCGCGAGATCGGCTCCAGCAAGCAGTACAGCGACAGCATCGCCGCCCAACGCCTGGCCGACAGTGCGGTGCAACTGGTCCAGGCACAGATATTCGACGCCACCCTGGAATCAGTGGACAGCGGTGACATCTGGGTTTCCCAGCCCGGCCTCATACGGACCTATGGTGTCAATGGCAACCTCACCGGAGTTTACCGGCTTTACTCCGCCGCGGATATGGCCACAGGCGCTACTTTCGATCCCGCCGCCGAGTCCCCCCCCAACAATTGGTACGAAAACCCAGCCCGCTGGGTGGACATCAACGAACCCGTCGCGGGAGTTTATCCCATCGTTGACCCGGCCGTCCTTGGCGACGGCGATTCGGGTCCGCTGGTCGAGGGCTTTGCGCTCGCACCGGGCGCGCCGGTCGCCGCTGGCTCACGTGCCAATCCCATCCCCATGCCCGTGGAGTGGCTCTATGTCCTGCAGGACGGTCAGATGGAGGCTGCCGACGACGACGGCAACATCCCCGGTGCCACCGCCGACAATCCCATCACCGGACGCATCGCCTTTTGGACCGACGACGAAACCGCCAAGGTCAATATCAACACAGCCGGCGAGGGGGTCTATTGGGGTGTGCCCCTGCGCATCACCACTGGCTCCCACGGAACCAACCTGAATCCGCCGACAGCCGAGCGCAACCTGGCCATTTATCAGCCGTTTCAGGGGGAATACCAGCGTTACACCGGCCATCCCGCCACCACCAGCCTGAGCGCTGTTTTCCCCGCACTCCTGAGCGGCTCCGGATACGGGCCACTGGCGGAAATCTACGATCTGACCCCGCGGGTGCAAAAGGCAGTGGCAGGACAGTTCGGCAGCGGCGCGGTCCCCACCAACTTCTTGGGCATGAACCGTGTGAGCAACTCCAACCTTACAGTCGTTGCCCGCCGCCACGACCGTCTGTATTCCACGGTGGATGAAATGGTTTTTGATCCCGACAGGGAGGAGTTCCAGAACGGCATCGACGCCGCCACCTTGGAGGCACGTCGGTTCTTTCTCACCACCGCCAGCCGCGCTCCCGATCTCAATCCATTCATGCGCCCCCGCATCAGCATGTGGCCGGTGTGGGCCGATGACACGCGGCGCACCCCGGTGGACCACCTG
>CAZTYG010000127.1:0-6313 GCA_964617445.1 uncultured Blastochloridaceae bacterium | reverse complement strand
GCGCACGAGTATCTGGGGCACGATCTGGACCTGCACTCGGGCGGGATCGACTTGGTATTTCCGCACCATGAGAACGAGATCGCCCAGAGCGAATGCTGCCATGGCCCGACCTTCGCCCATCATTGGTTTCACATCGCCCACCTGATGGTGGAGCGGCAGAAGATGAGCAAGAGTTTGGGAAATTTATTCACCCTGGAGGATGTGCGCGCGCGCGGATTCACGGCGGTGGAGCTGCGGTATGTGTTGATCAGCGGCCATTACCGACAGCCTTTGAATTTCACATGGGAGTCGTTGCAGGCAGCCCGGAGTGCGCTGGGGCGGTTGCGGCGGCTGCGTGACAGCCTGGACGAGGTTGCCGGCGGGCGGGCGGTGGCGGACGCGACCCGACGGTGGGGATCGTTCGAGCCGGTGGCCGCCGCACTTGCGGATGATTTGAACACCCCGGAGGCATTGGGGCGGTTGTTCCGGGTCGGAAACGAATTGGAGCCCATGCTGGGCAAAGGCGCACTGAAGCCGGACGATGCCGCCGCGGAGATGTCGGGTTTGGAGTTGATATTGCAGGCTTTGGGTTTGGATTTGGACTCCGCAGACGCGGAGCGCGCGGCGGTATCGATTCCAGAGGAAATCCGGGAACTGGCGGACAGTCGCTGGCAGGCACGCACTGCAAAAAATTGGGCGGAGTCTGATCGGATGCGCGATGAACTCGCAGCCAGGGGATGGGTTGTCAAAGATGGAAAAGACGGATACGAATTGGAACCTTCCGCCAAGTGAGGGGATAAGGGCTTGTTCATTTTTCCACAGCGCGGCATAGTCATTTGCCATGAGCAAAATTGACGTCGGCGCGTCCTCTTCTCTACCCCGCATCGCCATGGTCTCCACCCACGGTTACGTGGCCGCGAATCCTCCTCTGGGAGCGGCGGACACCGGGGGGCAGGTGGTTTTTGTCCTCGAACTCTCCAAAAAGCTGGCCCAACTGGGTTACCAAGTGGATATCTGGACCCGCCAATTTGAAGACCAGCCGCAGATCGACGTCATCAACGAGCAAGTCCGGGTCATTCGCATGCCCTGCGGGGGAAAAGAATTTCTGCCCAAGGAATACCTTTATAAAAACCTGAAGGAATGGGGGGAGAACGCGCTGCGTTTCATTGAGCAACAAGGGCTGAAGTACCAGTTCATCAACAGCCACTACTGGGATGCCGGCCTGGCGGGCCAGCGACTGGCCGAGGTGTTGGATGTGCCGCATGTCCACACCCCGCACTCGCTTGGAATCTGGAAGCAGCGGCAGATGGAAACCGATTTCCCCGACAACAAAGAGAAGTTCGAAGAGGATTTCAATTTCACCAAACGCAATCACTACGAGGCGCAGATTTTCCGTGATTCGGCACTGGTGATTGCGACCACCCCTGTGCAGACCGACATGCTCCGGACCGATTACGAAGTGCCCGCGAAAAAAATCCGGATGATTCCTCCGGGATACGACGACAACCGGTTTTTCCCGGTGGGATCGGCGAGCCGCACCGCCCTTCGCAACCGTTTGGGATTCGAGGGCAAGGCCGTATTGGCGTTGGGCAGACTGGCGACCAACAAGGGCTACGACCTCTTGATCCACGCCTTTCAGGAGCTGGCGCAACGCGAGCCGGATGCGCTGCTGTATCTGGCGGTGGGTGGCGAGAAAATGGATGATGGCGAAAAGCGCATCCTGGCCGAGTGCCGCGAATTGGTGGAGAAATACAAGCTTGGCAACAAGGTCCGCTTTTCCGGATATGTTCCGGACGAGGACCTGGCAGACACCTATCGGGCTGCGGATATTTTTGTATTGTGCAGCCGCTACGAGCCGTTCGGCATGACAGCAATCGAAGCCATGGCCTGCGGCACGCCGACTGTTGCCACCACCCACGGCGGCCTTTATCGGGTGATGCAGTTTGGGGTGGATGGGTTGTTTGCCGACAGCTTCGATGCGGTGGACCTGGGCATCACAATGCTCAAGCCGCTGCGCCACGAGCGCCTTTGGCACAGGCTTTCCCGCAACGGCGCGCAGACGGCCCGCAGCTTGTTCACCTGGACCGGCATCGCCCAACAGCTCATCAGCGCGGTGGAACAACGCCGCGGTGGCGGCCTGGGTGTGGATGAGATCGAGCCCAGTTCCAGTTGGTTCGGGCATGATGACAAACTCTGATTGCTTCTGATGACCGGTTGCACTACGTGAAATATCGGACAATCTGAACAGCAATGAAACCCGTTCGCATTTTCAGTTCTGATCTTGATGGAACGTTGCTCGGCAATCCGGAGGCTACGGCGCGTTTCCGCCAGCTCTGGACTGGCATTCCGCGCGACCGTCGTCCCATCCTTGTTTACAATTCGGGCCGGACGATCGACGACATGCTGTCGTTGATCGGGGAGGACCTGCTACCGCCGCCGGATTACCTGATCGGCGGTGTTGGAACCCAGATTTACGATATGCTCGCCGGCCTCAAACTGGAGGATTTCGCCAAGCAATTCTGCCAGGGCTGGGATTTAGCAAAAGTGGAGGAGATTGTCGGCGCCTGTCCCGGCATCGAACGTCAGCCGCCGAAGTTTTTGCACCCCTACAAATCAAGCTGGTATTTGCACCGCGCGGATGCGGGTGTGCTCAAGGAATTGGAGGAACGGTTACGCGATGCGGAGTTGAAGACAACCATAGTGTATTCCAGTCAGCGGGATCTGGACGTTCTGCCCGCGCGGGCCGACAAGGGCCAGGCGCTGCTTTGGTTGTGTGGGCGCCTGGATATTTCGAGCGACCAAGTATTGGTTGCAGGCGACACCGGCAACGACAGCAGCATGTTCCGTGTGCCCGGCGTGCGGGGCATCGTGGTGGAGAACGCCCAACCGGAGTTGTTGGAGGCGGTCGTCGAGTTGCCGGTTTACACCGCGGCGCATTTCATGGCTGATGGCATCATCGACGGCCTCAAGTACTACGGCTTGGTGGATGATATCCACTCGGTCTATGTCGAGCCGAAGGTAACCGGGGCCGACGCTCCGGCCATGGACCCGACCCTGCGGATGTTGTTCGACTCCGCCTCCCTCAAGGCACTCAAGCCCGCCGAGATCGAACTGATCGCCGAGGGTTACAACAAAGCCGTGGACGCGTTGAAACGCAACATCACGCCCATCGGATTCTCCGCCTGCTCGCTGGACGACAATGATGTGACCGGGACCGACGCCAACTATCGCAGCGTCTGGGCTCGCGACGGTGCCATCACCGTCATCTCCACCATGGATCTCGACGATCCCGATGTGCGGGCTTGCCAAAAGCAGACCCTCTGCACTCTCTTCGACAACCTCTCCCCCAACGGCCAGATTCCCAGCAATGTTCGCATCGACGACGGCCTGCCCGACTACTCCGGGGTTGGCGGCATCTGTTCGATCGACTCTGGGTTGTGGGCCGTCATCGCCTTCTACCACTACATCAACAAAACCAACGACCACGACCTGCTCAACCAATACGCCGATCCGCTCCAGCGCGCGATGAACTGGCTCAGTGCACACGACAGCAACAACGACGGTTTGTTGGAGATTCCCGAAGCCGGCGACTGGACCGATCTCTTCGGCCGCAGCTACAACGTCCTTTACGATGAGGTGCTGTGGTATCGCGCCAATGTCTGCTACGGACGGCTGCTGGAATTTCGCAAGGACTACGAGCGCGCGGCAGACTATCTACGTTGGTCGCAACACATTCGCGGCGAGGTGTTGGCCAACTTCTGGCCCAGCACCAGTCCCGACCGCGAGGACCGCACACGTGTCACTTTCGCCGATCAGCAATTTTCACTGGGCGATTCCCAATACCTGCTCGCACAGGTCTCCCCATTCAGCTACAGCTGGCGCTGCGATGTGTTGGGAAACATCCTGGCCTTTCTCACCAGCCTTTTGGATGTGGATCGTGCCAAGACCGCTTTCAAATTCATGTGGGGCGTCGGCGTCAACGAACCCTGGCCGGTGGCCAATCTCTATCCCGTCGTTCACGCAGGCGATCCTGAATGGAAACCCTACTACACCGTCAATCTGCTCAACCTTCCCCACCACTATCACAACGGCGGGGTCTGGCCATTCATCGGCGGCATGTGGGTCCGTTTTATCTACCGTCTCGGCCTCAGCGACATCGCCGCACACGAACTCTACCGTCTGGCCCAGCTCAACAAACTCGGCCGCCGTCACGAATGGGAGTTCAACGAATGGTGCCACGGCGACACCGGGCGTCCCATGGGCAAGCGCTACCAAGCATGGTCGGCCGCCAGCTACATTCGCGCCTGTGTCGAAATGCACATGGCTGACCCTGCCGGACAGTGTGACAGTGATTAGGTCTTGTGGAAGGACCTGGGTCTGGTTTTCGCGGGTTCTTTTCGGTTGACTCGAAGCGGCCGCTTCCCCATATTCCAATGCTCTTATGCAACAAGCCGAGAAAGTTACGATCATTTCCGAAAACCGGGTCCATGAAACCGACACTGGTTCGGCGGATGTGCAAATTGCCATTCTGACCAGCCGGATCAACCACCTGACCGACCACTTGAAGGTCTCGGTGAAGGACCACAGCTGCCGTCGCGGTCTCATCCGCATGGTCAGCAAACGCCGCCGTCTGCTCGATTACCTCAATCGCACCGACACCAGCCGTTACGAGAACTTGATCAAAAAACTCAACATCCGCAAATAAACCCGCGATCTCCGGCCGCGGGTTGTCCCAAGGCCAGAGCACACACCAGCACCGGAGCGGGTCCGACCGGTCCTGATTTGTCCTCTGCCTTTCGATACCACGGACGGAGGGAGCAACGTGCCTCCCCGCATCCGTGGGTGGGGCGCGCCAACAAAAGGCAAATCCCATGACCCCCACCTCAGTGACCGCACGTCTCGCCGACGGCGGTGATATCCTCATCGAAACAGGCAAACTCGCCAAACAGGCCGACGGTGCCGTCACCGTCCGTCTTGGTGACACCATCGTCATCGTCACCGCAGTATCCGCCACCAGCATGAAAGAAGGCCAGGACTTCTTTCCGCTGACCGTCGAATACAAAGAAAAAGCCGCCGCTGTCGGCCGTTTCCCCGGTGGATACTTCAAGCGTGAGGGCCGTCCCTCCGAAAAAGAAATCCTCACCTGCCGTATGACCGACCGGCCGTTGCGCCCGCTCTTTCCGAAGGGTTATCTCTACGACACCCAGGTCATCTCCCTGTTGCTTTCCGCCGATGGTGAGAACGACCCCGACATCCTGAGCATCAACGGTGCCTCCGCCGCCCTCATGGTATCCGACATTCCCTTCGCGGGACCGGTCGGTGCCGTCCGTGTCGGACGGGTGGACGGCAAGTTCATCGTCAACCCCACCCACGCCCAGATGGACCTCAGCGATCTGGACCTCGTGTATGCCGGAACCCGAACCGAGCCGATCATGATCGAAGGCAGCGGCTTGGAAATCCCCGAAGCCGACTTCAAAGCCGCGCTGGCGTTCGCCCAAGAGCAGGTGAAGTTGCTGGTCGATGCCCAGAACGAACTCGCCGCCAAGGCCGGCAAGACCAAACGCAACGCCCCCCTCATGCTTGTCAAAGACGAGCTGATGGAAGTCGCCTATCAAGTGGCCGGCGACCGGATCGAAGCCGCCCTCAACACCCCCGGTAAACTGGAACGCGGCAAAGCCGTCGGTGCCATCAAGGACGAGGTCAAGGCAGCGGTGCTCGCCAAATTCCCCGAGGCGACCGGCTTTGAAATCAGCCAGGCCTTCGACTACCTGCAGAAAAAGGCCGTCCGCTCCAGCATGTTGGACAAGAAACAGCGCGTGGATGGGCGCCCCTTCGACAAAATCCGCGCGTTGAGCGGAGAGGTCGGCATCCTGCCCCGCTCCCACGGCTCCTCGCTGTTCCAGCGCGGCGAAACCCAGGCGGTCTGCCTCACCACGCTGGCCCCCACCAAGGAATCCCAATTCCTCGACGGCTACACCGGCGGCGAAGACACCAAACGTTTCATGCTCCACTACAACTTCCCTCCCTTCAGTGTGGGGGAAACCGGTCGCTTCGGCGGCCAGAGCCGACGTGAAATCGGCCACGGTGCCCTTGCGGAACGTTCGATCCTCCCGGTCATTCCTCCCGCCGAGGACTTTCCCTACGCCATTCGCGTGAGTTCCGAAGTGATGGAATCCAATGGTTCCACCTCCATGGCCTCGGTCTGTGGCGGTGTCCTGGCCCTGTTGGATGCCGGTGTGCCCCTCACGGCTCCGGTCGCCGGGATTTCCGTCGGTTTGGTCTCCGAATACGGAGCCGATGGTAAAACATTGTCCCGTTACGAGTTGCTTGACGA
>CAZTYG010000126.1:0-6314 GCA_964617445.1 uncultured Blastochloridaceae bacterium | reverse complement strand
CCGACTCCACCGGAGCCATCGCCCCTTGCTCCCCCCCCCGAACCACCCGCATCGCCCGCGCCGGAACCCGTAGCACCTGCCGTTACCCAACCTGCCCCCACCCCGGACCCCGTTCCTATCCCGTTGCCACCGCCCACCCCACCGGAAGCCACCGGTCCGCCCCTCCGCGCCGAACCGGTTTTTGCCCCGCCACCGGTATCGCAGCTCGACTACGCCGCCTGGCAGGTGCGCCTCGAACGCGCTCATTTCTCCTCCGGCACCATCGATGGCGATTTTGGTATGCGCAGCCGCCGTGCTGTCCGCCAATTCCAGCTCAATCGCCGTCTGCCTGTCACGGGTGAGTTCGACGATGCCACCCGCCGCGCCCTCGGCACTCCCGGCAACCCATTCACCCTCTACACCGTCACCGCCGCCGACATGGCCACCATCGTCCCCACCCCCACCTTGTGGGTTGAAAAATCGCAGCAGGAATACCTCGGCTACAACGATGCCTGGGAAATGCTCGCGGAAAAATTCCACGCCAGCCCCGGCTTCCTCCAACGCCTCAACCCCGGAATCACCGAAGTCCAGGCCGGCACTGTTCTCACCGCCCCCAACCTCGAACCCTCGCTCCCGCTGCCCAAAATCGACCGCATCGTCATCATTCTGGCCGAAACCACCCTTCTGGCCTATCGCGGTGATCTCGTGGTTGCCTGCTTTCCCTGTTCCATCGCCGCCGACAAAAACAAGATTCCCGACGCCACCCTCACTGTACGCAACGTTGCCCCCAACCCCAACTACACCTTCAACCCCGACACCCTGCGTGTCATCGCCGAGCGCGAGGGGATCACCCGACGCATGATCCTGCCCCCCGGTCCCAACAATCCAGTCGGTCTGGCATGGGTCGGACTTTCCCAGCCCGGTTACGGTATTCACGGCACCCCGGAACCCATGGATATCTCGCGCACCGGGTCCAGCGGCTGCTTTCGCCTGGCCAATTGGAATGCAAAAAAACTTCTTCGCATGGTCGAGATCGGCACGCCCGTTCAGGTGATCGAAACCATGCCGGGACTATGAATTCCCCCCTCCGATGGCTGTTTGGGGGGACGGTGTCGCGCTTGACCGGGGTGGGCCTGTGAGAAATCATGGGCTGAAAGCCCATGCTACATTCGGAAATGAGTTCCCAATCTCCATCTTCCACCCCGCTCCCCGATCCGGAGCTACACGCCTTTCTCGACCACATCGCCGTCCAGAAACGCGCCTCCCGCCACACCCTGCGCAACTACCAACAAGCACTCACCGAGCTCAAAGCCATGTTTCCCACACAGCCTTGGGAGGACCTCGCCGAGTCCGACCTGCGCCGCCACCTCCACGATCTCCACCTCAAACGCCGACTCGAACCGGCATCCATTCGCCTGCGCTTTTCTGCCATTCGCTCCTTCTACAAGCACCTCATGCGCGCCGGACGCGCCAAGGACAACCCCGCCGCCGACCTCAAACTCCCGGTCCGTCGGCGGCGAATGCCGCTTTTTCTCTCCGAGGAGCAAATGCTCAAGCTGCTGGAAGCCCCGCTGCAACGCATGCAACGCCATGCGAAAAAACGAAGGGGCCGCCCCACCGCCGCATGGCAGTTCCTGCGTGACGCCGCCATTCTCGAAGTTTTCTACAGCACCGGTATGAGGCTGGAGGAACTCACCCGCATGCGTTGGGACGACATCGACTCCGCCCGTGGCGAAGCGCGGGTGTTGGGCAAAGGCGGCAAAGAGCGCATCGCCCTGCTTGGACGCCCCGCCCGCGAAGCCCTCGCCGCTTATCGCGCCGCCCTGCCGCATGATGTCCACAGCCCCTTGGTTTTTCTCTCCCCCGGAGGCAGGCCGTTCACCCCGCGCGCCGTCCAGCTCATGCTCAAAACCTGCCTGGCCCACGCCGGACTGGACCCCAAACTCACGCCGCACAAACTCCGCCACAGCTTTGCCACCCACATGCTTAACCGCGGTGCCGACCTTCGCGCCATTCAAGAACTTCTCGGCCACGCCCACCTGGCCACCACCCAGATTTACACTCAAGTTACCGCCGAACGACTCCGCCAGTCCTATCAAAAGGCCCATCCCCGTGCTTGACCCCGCGCGTGGGGCGGCGTTGATTGTGGCTATGCAGCAACTCTGGCTTGTCCCTCCCGCCGCCCCGCCGCGCCCTTCCGCGCCTGCGGAACCCGGTATCGATGTGGACGGACGGACCCTGCCGGTGGTCATCAAACGCAACCCCCGCGCACGCCACTACCTGCTCTCCCTGCGCCGCGACGGATCGGTCCGCATCACCGTGCCGCGCGCTGGTTCCCTGGCCGAGGCGCGCCGCTTTGCGCTAAGCCGCACCACATGGCTGCGCCGGCAACTGCGCCGCATGGATGCCGCCCCGCTCATCCCCCACACCTGGGGTCCCGGCACCATGGTTCTCCTCGCCGGCGCACCCCTGCCGCTGGAAACGAACGCCGATCCCGCCGTCATCTCTCTCGGCCAACTGCGCATTCCTTTACCTTCCGGAGCGGATAACTGGCGCCCGGTAGTCGAAGCGTTCCTGCAAAAACGCGCCACCTTTCTCCTGCCCCCGCGTGTCGCGGAGCTGGCGGAGATTCATCGTGCCGGACCCGGACGTGTCAGCGTTCGCAATCAGAGCAGTCGGTGGGGATCGTGCTCCCAGCGCGGCACCATCTCGCTCAACTGGCGGCTCATCCAACTTCCCGATCCCGTCCGCGATTACATCATCATTCACGAACTCATGCACCTGCGCGAAATGAACCATGGCCCCGCCTTCTGGAGCCTGGTCGCCGGTGCCTGCCCCGACTACCAGACCCACGAGCGCTGGTTGAAAGAACACGCCGCCCGCCTCGGTATGTGACGCCGACCGGGGAGGGCGGGACTCCGCGCCCGCCGGAAGACAACTTCTCACGTAAACCTTTTCACGTTTCACTGACTCCAGCTGCGTATCACGGGCTGATCCCGGCTGTGACCCCGACCAGGAATAACGATGAGCCCTCCCCACGCGAATGGCTGCCTTCCTCGTACCAACCTTGAATACCTGAAAAGGTGATGGTATGCATGATCGCGGGAACCGCCATCGCCGCCAATGCCCGCCTGGCCACAAACAACCGAGCCGACTTCGAACCTTTCTTGCCCCACGGTCTCAAGCTGATCTAAAGTTCAAAAAATCTCAAAAAGAAAAACCACCATCACGAAAATCGACCTCCTGTGGGCAGACATCAATGCCATCGTGGAAGAAATCGAAGGGAGCAAATCATGATCCTGGAAAACAAACTCAACCTTACCGACCAAGCCGCACTGGCCAGAGCGGAGGAGGAAATCAGCAAACGAAAAGCAAAGCAGCTCTTCGATTCCGGCGATATCGATAAAGCCGAAGTTGGCACCTACGCGGGTCTCGCCTTCGTCCAACGGTATCTCTTCGATGATATCTACCCATTTGCCGGAAAGTTACGGGTGGTGAACATGGCCAAAGACAACTTCCGCTTCGCCCCCGTCATGTTTCTGAAGTCCAGCTTGGAACACATCGACAAAATGTCCCAGTCCACCTTTGAACAAATCGTCGAAAAATACGTCGAGATGAACGTCGCCCATCCATTCCTGGAAGGCAATGGCAGGGCGACCCGCATCTGGCTGGATATCATCTTCAAAAAAGAGCTGCGGCAGGTGGTGGATTGGAACCAGATCGATAAAGAAGATTACCTGATGGCCATGCAACGCAGCCCGGTCAAAGACATCGAACTCAAACACCTCCTCAAAAACGCCCTGACCTCCAAAATCCATGACCGCGAAGTCTATCTCAAAGGCATCGATGTCAGCTACTACTACGAGGGATACACTACCTTTAAAACCGAGGAACTGTGATGAGCGAGAGGAAAAAATTGGAACCACGAACCCCGACTGGCTGTCCGGGGTGTAGTTGCGGCTGACGGGACTACGGATCACTTAAAACTTACAAACCTAAAACTTCCCCGCCCCTCGCAGGATTTGCGTTGGCGGCGGATATTGCCATGCTGGGGGGCGTGAACGAAACGAAAGTGGCGGAATTGCGGCGTGATTATTCGACCCATGGGCTGCGCCGGGCCGATCTGAAGGAGGATGCGGTGGAGCAGTTCCGGTTGTGGTTCGATCAGGCGGTGGCGGCGGATTTGCTGGAGCCGAATGCGATGACACTGGCAACAGCGGACGCTTCCGGACGGGTGGCCGCGCGCACGGTGTTGCTCAAAGCTTTCGACGAACGCGGCTTCGTTTTCTTCACCAATTACACCAGCGCCAAGGCCCGCCAGATCGCGGAAAACCCGCAGGCCGCGCTGCTGTTCTCATGGTTGCCACTGGAACGCCAGGTGTCGATCTCGGGGCCGGTGACAAAGATTTCCGCCGCAGAGTCGCTGGCGTATTTCGCCAGCCGCCCGTTCGGCAGCCGGCTGGGGGCGTGGGTTTCGATGCAGAGTTCGATCATTCCTTCGCGCCGGGTGTTGGAAATGAAGTTCGAAGAGATGAAACGCAAGTTCGCCTCCGGGGAGGTGCCGCTGCCGGACTTCTGGGGTGGTTACCGGGTGGAGCCGCACACCATCGAGTTTTGGCAGGGAGGCAAGGACCGGTTGCACGACCGTTTTCTTTATACCAAGGGGGACGGCGGCGGCTGGGGCATCGGCAGGCTTTCTCCTTGATGTTCCGGAGCGGGCGGGTGTCATACCCGGATGATTTCCCGCTGGACGATTTCGCTCTATGAGTCCGCCCCGCTTTCATGTGCGGCGATCCTGCTCGCCGGACTGCTGGTGCTGCTTCCCGGCAGCGGCTCCCTGCCGTTGATCGACCGCGACGAGCCGCGCTTCGCCCGCGCCACGGTGGAAATGGTGGAGCGGGGGGCGTGGATCGTGCCGACTTTCAACGGCCGCGACCGCTTCGATAAACCGCCGCTGACTTACTGGTTGATGCGGGCGGGTTACGCAGTGGCTGGCCAGGGCGAGCTGGGGGCGCGGTTGCATTCGATTGTGTCGGCCATCGGCGCGGCACTGGTGTTGTGGTGGTTGGGGAGGCGGTGGTTGGGACCGGCCACCGGATTCTGGGCGGCGATG
Organism: uncultured Blastochloridaceae bacterium; assembly: GCA_964617445.1. Lineage (GTDB taxonomy): Bacteria > Verrucomicrobiota > Verrucomicrobiia > Methylacidiphilales > CAZTYG01 > CAZTYG01. The sequence goes on along the minus strand of CAZTYG010000126.1, from coordinate 1,222 downwards.
GCGTGGCTCACTTCGTTCCAAGTGTTGTTGCACGGTCGGTTGGCGGTCGCGGACATGCCGATGATCCTGTGCGTGATTTTGACCCACGCGGCGTTGTGGGAACTGTTGCGCCCGCTGCCCGCTCCGGATCGGGCGGGGCGCGGATGGCAGGTGCTGCTGTATGGATCGTTGGTGGTCGGCTTTGCCGCCAAGGGACCCATCGTGCTGGCGGTGCCGGTGCTCACGCTGTTACTTTGGCGCTGGGTGTTTTTCCGTCGTCCCCTGCCGTGGAACAGACTGGCACTGGTGCCAGGGCTGGCGGCGTTTGTATTGCTCACGCTCGCGTGGGCACTGCCCGCTTATATTCAAACCGGTGGCGCATTTTGGAAAGTCGGGCTGGGTGAGCACATCATCGAGCGCGGTTACCGCCCCTTCAATCACCGCCTGCCTCTGCCCTTCTATTACCTTCTCACCGTCTGGCTCAGTTTGTTCCCCTGGTCGGTGCTGCTGCCGGCCGTGCTGATCGCGCGCCGGGTGCTGGTGGTCGATGACGGCTTGCGCGGCTTTCTGTTGTGCTGGTTGCTCAGCCCGGTCTTGATCTTCTCGTTTTACGCCACCCAGCTGCCGCACTACATCCTTCCGGGATTCGGCGCCTTCTTTCTGCTGCTCGGCGCGCTATACAACCAGCCCGAACGGCTGACGCGCTGGGGACGGCGTTTGGCATGGCTGCTGGCCGGGACTTTTGCGCTTGTGCTGGGCGTATTGCTACTTGCCTCACGGCTGGTCTGGACCGGGATGCCGGTGGTCAAACTTTCCTGGCCTCTCACACTATTGGCGCTGGCGGGGTTGGTGTTGTTGGCGCTTCCTGTGTATTGGCTGGCCCGGCGTCCGCTGCGCGGACTGATCCTGCTCCCGCTGCTGGCGCTGGCGCTCCACTGGACCGGCGACAGCCTGCGCCGCGCAAGCTCCACAGTCCCATTGGCGGCGGTGGACATTCCGTCCGACACCGCGCCCATGGCGTATGTCTTCCAGGAGCCGGGGGTGGTTTTTTACACCGGCATGACCTGGCGGTTTAAGAACCGGATTCCCGACGACGGTCAATGGGACGAAGAAGCTGGATATATTCTGCTTCAGGGGCAGGAGTGGAATCTGGGGCAATTGCTTCATCCAGGCAGGGCGCTCTATCCGGAGGAACCGGAGCCTATCCCCGGCTGGACGATGGTCCGCGCCTGGGAGGGCTTGA
>CAZTYG010000125.1:1473-6323 GCA_964617445.1 uncultured Blastochloridaceae bacterium | reverse complement strand
CACCACCAGCTCAGCCCGGTTGCCAGCACCGCCAGAAGCAATACAACGGCATGAAACCGCGTCCGCTCATTGATCCGTAAATAAGTCATCCGCGCCACCGTAACCCAATCGTCACTCAAACGCCACAATAACGATTGCCCCCCGCAAGATAAACTATGGAATCGGTATCCGTATTTTTCGCAGCCGGGGGACGAGCGTCCGTGCGGAACCCGTGTTTCCGGTTGCCGCCTCGCCCCGTTCCTCCCAACGTGTTGGCTCATGAAGATTCTAGTGGTGGCCGACCTGCATTATTCGCTGCGGCAATACGACTGGCTGAAAAGTGTCCGTCATGAGGCCGACCTGTTGATCGTGGCTGGCGACCTGCTGGACCTCGCCGCCGCGGTCGATCTCGATGTGCAGGCGGTCGTCATGCACAATTACCTCAGCGCATTTTCATCCACCCGCCCGCTGCTGGCCTCTTCCGGCAACCATGACTTGACCGGAGAGGACGGGGACGGCGAACCCGCCGCAATGTGGTTGCGGGAGACCGGCCTGCGTGGATTTCACACCGATCTGCAAACCTACCACGATGAAAACCTCACCATCACCATATGCCCGTGGTGGGAAGGCGGGCAAACAAGGCGGCGCACAGAGCAGTTGCTGGAGGCCGATGCCGCACGGCGCAGACGCAGCTGGTTCTGGGTCCACCACAACCCGCCCGACAACACCCCCGTCTGCTGGACCGGAAAAAAATTCGGTGGCGACCCCGATCTGGTCCGCTGGATCGAGCGCCACCAGCCCGATCTGGTCTTCAGCGGCCACATCCACAACGCCCCCTTTTACGCGGAAGGCTCCTGGCACTGCCGCATCGGCAACACCGTGGTCTTCAACCCCGGCAAACAAATCGGCCCCGAACCCACCCATATCCTCATCGATACCGCCACCGCCACCGCCCGTTGGAGATCGACGGAGGGCGAAGAAACCATCAACTGGGGACCGAACTCTTCTTGCCAGGCTGACGGTGGGCCAGCGTCTCCAAAACACGGTCCACCATCCCCAGATGATCCTCCCGGTCCTCGTATTGTCGCTTGAGGTCGGTAAGATATTGCATCATCCCCCGCAACCTCAGCGCCAGCAATTCGGCCACGAACAAACTGAGCTCCGGATGCGCGGCGAGAAACGCACGCCCGTCCGGCGTGGTATGACACACGACCGGACCCACCGCCACCACATCGGCAATCGGCGGACACCCCAGCAGCACGGAAATTTCACCCAATAAGAGGCCAGGCCTGTCGAGCGCGGCCACCACGGTTTCGCCGTTGCGAACCTCCACCTTTCCTGACAACAGAATATATAACCCGTTGCCGGCAGTCCCCTGGCGCAGGATAAAGTCCCCGGTTTGAAACTCCACCCGCTCCATGTCCCGACACAATCCCAAAACATCGGCCATGCCCCCAAGCTGCCTGACACACACAACACCCCGCAAGACCAAAGACCCCACCACGCCCACGCCCCGCAGGAAAAAACGGCAAGGGGCTTGCGAAGCTTCGACTCCCAGGCCGGGGATTTTGCCATTGAGAAAGGACTGATGATGGGGCAGCATGTTCCGCTTATGGACCGTATTTTGGAAATCCTCGAAGAGAACGCACTGGCGTCGCCGGAATTGATCGCACAACAACTCAAGCTGTCGGCCGACGAGGTGCGTGCTCGCATCAAACAGTTCGAAGAGGACCGTGTGATCCTGGCCTACAAGGCGATCGTGGACGACATAAAGGCCGGGCGCAACCAAGTCCGCGCTGTGATCGAGGTGCGCGTTACTCCGGAACGAGACGGCGGATTCGACCGCGTGGCAGCGCGCATCGCACGGTTCGAAGAGGTGCGTTCGTGTTATTTGATGAGCGGCGGTTACGACCTCCAGGTGGTCGTCGAGGGCGGCGACCTGCGCACGGTCGCGAGTTTCGTGTCGCAAAAACTCGCCACCATCCAGGGCGTCACTTCCACCGCCACCCATTTCGTTCTCAAACCCTACAAGGAACAGGGCACGATGTTCCCCGAAGAGCAATTCGACGAACGGCTCAAGGTCTCGCCCTGACTACTTCCATGTCCTCGACCCCTTCCTCCACCGACCGCCGCGACTTCGTCGCCGACCACGTCCGCCGCATCCCCCGCTCCGGCATTCGTGACTTTTTCGAAATTGTCCAATCCATGTCCGACGTCATCTCGCTGGGCATCGGCGAGCCGGACTTCGTGACCCCCTGGCATATCCGCGAGGCGGCCATCTACGCCATGGAACGCGGCAAAACCGGCTACACCTCCAACCTCGGCAGCCCCGCCCTGCGCAAGGAAATCGCCCGCTACGTCTCCACCCACTACGGCGTGGACTATGATCCGAAGAGCGAGATTCTGGTGGCCGTCGGCGTCTCCGAGGCGCTGGACATCTCCCTGCGCGCGATTCTCAATCCGGGCGACGAGGTCATCTACCACGAACCTTGTTATGTTTCCTACAGCCCCAGCATCGCACTCGCCCACGGCAAAGCGATTGCGGTGCCGACCCGCGCGGATGACCAGTTCATCCTTCGCGCCGATGCCATCGAGCGCGCCATCACCCCGCGCACCAAAGCAGTCATGCTCAACTTCCCCACCAACCCCACCGGCGCCACCCTGCCGCGCGACGAACAACGCCGCATCGCGGAATTGATCTGCTCGCGAGGACTGCTGTGCCTTACTGACGAGATTTACTCCGAGCTGACCTACACCCGCGACCACCAATCCATCGCCAACCTCCCCGGCATGAAAGAGCGCACCATCTTCCTCCACGGCTTCAGTAAAGCCTACGCCATGACCGGCTTTCGCATCGGCTACGCCTGCGCCCCTCCCGCGCTGACCGAGGCGATGATGCGCATCCACCAGTATTCCATGCTTTGCGCCTCGATCATCAGCCAGGAAGCGGCGCTGGAGGCCTTGCGCAATGGGAATCCCGCTGTCGCCCACATGCGCCGTAAATATGAGGAACGCCGCAACTTCCTCGTCGCCGCCTTCAACGACATGGGCCTGGACTGCCACGAACCACGCGGCGCTTTCTACCTCTTTCCCTCCATCCGCAAAACCGGGCTCAGCAGCCGCGAATTTGCACTCAAACTCCTCGAAGAACAGAAGGTCGCGGTAGTTCCCGGCGATGCCTTCGGACCCTCCGGCGAGGGCCATGTGCGCTGCAGCTACGCCACCGCGATGGACCAAATCCAGACCGCCGCCTCCCGCATCCGTGCGTTCATCGGCGCGTAATTCTCACAGGCCTCTCATCCCTTCCACACCACACTCAAGAGCGTGAGATCATCCCGGACCGGCGCAGTGCTGCGGAACACCGCCAGCCTCGTGGCCACACGCGCCGGCAGTCCTACCACCCCCAGTGCGGTCTCGACGGCTAGGTCGGCCTCCATTTGCGTCTCTTCATAGAACCGCCCGCCCGGGTCCTGCGTCTCGGTCAGCCCGTCAGTGAAAAAAAGCAGCGCATCGCCGCGCCCCAACTCAACACTTCCGGTTTGATAGATCGTCGAGTCCAGCACTCCCACCACCAGCCCCGAAGGCCCGCCCACTCGCGACATCCGTCCTCCGGGAGATATCCGAACCGGTGGAGAGTGCCCCGCGTTGGCCCACTCCAACTCTCCGCTAGCGGGATCCAGGCGTCCGGCCCACATGGTGACAAACATTCCGTTGTGACCGCCTTGGCAAACCGACCGGTTGATCCTCCCCAGCGCGGCAGCCGGCCGGTCGCCATCCTGGATCGAGCGTTTCCACAACGTTTGAACCACCGCCATCAACAACGCGGCCGGCACCCCTTTGCCCGACACATCCCCGATCGTGAAATACCAACATCCGTCCGGCCCCGCCTGAAAATCGAAAAGATCCCCGCCGATCTCGCGGGCCGGTTCCAGAAAAGCCTCGAAGCGCGCGCGACCCTCCCCGCCTGCCGCACGGTCCGAGGGTAGTAGACTTTGCTGGATTTCACGCGCGATCTCCAACTCGGACTCCATTCGCTTGCGCCGTCCGACCTCTTCCTCCATGCGCATCAGATATTCCTGGAGCGCCCCCTGCATCACCAACACCGAATCCGAAAGCCGCTCCAGCTCGCGGCACGAACGTCCGCGCACTTGTCCGAGCCCGGCCAACAACGCCGGGGTCGCACGGAAATCGTTGTGCACCAGCCTCGCGGTGGCCCGCGACAGTAGGTCCAGCGGGCGTGAAACACGCCGCGACAACCTCCAGACTATCCAGACACTAAAAACACTCACCACCACAAGAACCGCGATGTTCATTCCCAGCGTGATTAAAAACTCCCTGAGAATGGCGGACTTGCGCACGTCGGAACCCCAGACCACCAATCGACCGTCCGGCAACTCCTGCGGAGCGAAATGCGAGCGATAGCGCCCGTATTCATCCTCATAGGTGTCGGTCCGCACCTCACCAGCGGCAAAGGCTTCCAGCAACTTTTTACTGGGCCGTTCATATACGCGTCCATAGATGGGCGGTGCCGTCTCCGAGTCCACGTTGAGTGTAGTGCTCAGAACAAACACCACCTTGCCCTCTTCGCGGACCATCCCATAAATCGAATCGAGCTTGAGCTTGCCGGCCAGGCCGTTGAGCAGTCGCAGTTTTCGCTCCCAATCCGGCCCCGCAAGGCTTTTCTGTTCCGGCAGCCCCGCGTCCATCCACTCCTGATAGATCACCCCGGCGGCGACGTTGCCCATCCGCAGCCGCTCGTCGGTTGCCATCAAAATGTCCCGTCGCTCGATCCAATAACTGGCCGCCACCAGCACAACAGCAACCAGCAGGTTGAGTAAGGCAAAGAGCGCGAACAACTGGCGCGCCAGCGG
>CAZTYG010000125.1:0-1463 GCA_964617445.1 uncultured Blastochloridaceae bacterium | reverse complement strand
CGCGAGGTAGACCGCGTCGCTGCCCGCCTTCTGCAGCGGCCAGCGGTTCATGCCAACTGCTTTCTCATACGGATGTAATCCGCCGTGTCGGCCACGTCATGCACGCGCCAGATTTGCGGCCCTCCGGCCCGCAACAGACACTCCTTGCAGGCCAGCGACGCACCCAACCGGGAAAACTCCGCCGTCCTTCCCAGCGCCCGGAACAAAAACGACTTGCGCGAAAGCCCCCACAGGACCGGACGTTGGAGTTGGTGAAAGTCGCGCGCCCGGCGCACCAGTTCCATGTTGTGCTCCACCGTTTTGCCGAAGCCGATGCCGACATCGAACACCATACAATCATCCGGAACGCCCGCCGACCGCAGTGCCGCTCGCCGCTCCAAGAGATAAATCAGAATTTCGCCGACCACATCGCCATATTGCGGATCATTCTGCATCATGTCCGGTCGTCCCCGTGAATGCATGCAAACATACCCCGCGCCGGTCTCTGCCACCACCGTCGGCATCTCCGGGTCCCACAAGCCTCCTCCCACATCGTTGATGATCGACACCCCCGCTTCGCACGCACGCCGCGCCACTTCCGCCTTGTAGGTGTCGATCGAGATGAGCGCGTCCGGACGTTCCTGTAGAATTCCTTGGATCACCGGCAATACCCGCCGCGTTTCCTCGCCAACTTCCACCGGTTGCGCGCCGGGCCGGGTGGACTCCCCACCCACATCAATGAGCGCCGCCCCCTCCTCCAGCATCCGCAACGCCCGCGGCACCGCCTGCTCCGGACCGAAAAACTCCCCGCTGTCGGAAAACGAGTCCGGCGTCACATTGAGAATCCCCATTAATAACGGTTCTTTCCAACCCTCCACCTGACCCGTGCGATGCCTCCAGATCATAACAGACGCCGGGATTCCAATGCCGTAACCATGCCCGACTCTAGAAAACACCGGGACCTTTGGCAAGACCACCCCCCACATACCGACTCACTTCGATGCACCCTTGCCGATACCGGAGACCTTATGGCCGGAATGGGGCGGGCATCGGACGAGCGCAGGGACGGATTGCGCGGGGCCGGGAGCGGGGTTAGCCTCGGTTTGTGGATGATTTTTTCCAAGCGGACCCGTCGGGGGAAATCGCGGGCGACCCGCGCCACAATCTGGCGTGGCGCATGCGTCCGCGCACGCTGGATGACTACACCGGGCAGGACCACATTCTCGCCCCTGGAAAGCTTCTGCACAGGCTGGTGACCAGCGACAAGATCACCGCCGCGCTCTTCTTCGGACCGCCCGGCACCGGCAAGACCTCGCTGGCACATGTGATCGCGCGCACCACCTCGTGCGCGTTTGTCGCACTCAACGCGGTGGACGCCAGTGTGGCCGACCTGCGCGACGCGGTCCGCGCTGCCGAGGCCCGCTGGCGCACACAAAAGAAACGCACACTGCTGCTGGTGGACGAAATCCACCGGTTCAACAAGG
>CAZTYG010000124.1:0-6329 GCA_964617445.1 uncultured Blastochloridaceae bacterium | reverse complement strand
CCGGTTCCGTCGAATGTTTGGCCCGGATTTGCAGCACACCGACACCACCCTTGATGAGTAGCGTGGCCAGCCGCGGCCACTCCGCCGGGTCGCTGTGCCCGGTGTCCAAAATACCGTAAAGCCTTGCCCGTTGGAGTGAGCCGGATGTCATGGCGTGTTTTGTTCCGGCGGGAGGGTGATGCGAAACGCGGCGGCTGCGGCGCCGAAACCGTTGTCGATGTTCACCACCGTCACACCCGATGCGCAGGAGGTCAACATTCCCAACAGCGCGGACACACCCTGGAGGTTCGCGCCGTAGCCGTTGGAGGTCGGCACCGCGATAACCGGACAGGACACCAGTCCGGCCACCACCGATGGCAGTGCACCCTCCATTCCGGCGATCACAATCAACACGCGACAGGCCCGGAGCCGGTCGGTCCGCCGCAGCAAACGGTCGAGGCCGGCCACCCCCACGTCGAGAATCCGGTCCACCCGATGCCCGTAGAACTCCGCGGTGAGCGCCGCCTCCTCCGCCACCTTTTGGTCCGAAGTCCCCGCAGTCACGATTCCAACAAGCGGAGCCGGTCGGCACGGATGGACCAAGTTGGGCCCCGTGCGCAGGATGCCGCTGACGGGGTCATGAAAAGTGCCGCGAAATGCCCGTTTCACCGCGCGGGCCTGGGCGGCATCCGTCCGCGTCGCCAGCGCCGACTGCCCCGCTCCGCGCAGCGCACCGATGATCTTCACCATCTGGTCCGGTGTTTTGCCGGGCGCGTAAATGATTTCCGGCGAGCCCGTCCGGCCCCGCCGCGCCAGATCAACCACCGCCCCGTGCAATTCCGCCTCGGACCGTTCTACCCGCTGAATTTTTCTTCCGGTAGCCATAGCTGTTGGGGCATAAAAAAACCGCATTTCTGCGGTTGAGTTGGTTGCGGGGACAGGATTTGAACCTGTGACCTTCAGGTTATGAGCCTGACGAGCTACCTGGCTGCTCCACCCCGCGGTCTAGGATTTGAAAGCATATGGGGAACGGGTGGTCTGTCAATGGACAAAGCAGAATAAAATAAATCTGGCCCGGTCGCGTTCTTTGCGGGAGGGTATGGGCGCCATGCCGGGCTGGGTTTTGACCATCATTCACGGAATCGTCGAGGGAATCACCGAATTCATCCCGATTTCCTCCACCGGGCACTTGCTCATCACCCAGTATTTTCTCAACGATCCGCGCTCCGAGTTGTTCAACGTCGGCATCCAATCCGGCGCGGTGCTGGGGGTGGTGCTGGTATATTGGCGGACATTGCTGGACCTCGCCAAAAACTGGCGTCAGCCGGAACAGTTCGATTATCTGCTCAAGATGGGAACAGCCTTCGTGGTGACTTGTGTGGTGGCGCTCATCGTGCGCGCCATGGGGGCGACACTTCCCGAAGAGCCGCAGCCGGTGGCGTGGGCGGTGTTCCTCGGTGGCATTGGAATTCTGATCGCCGAGTGGTCCTTGCGGCACCGCAAGCCGGTGGAAAAGGTGACCTGGACCATTGCTATCGTGATCGGGTTGGCGCAGGTGGTTGCGGCGGTGTTTCCGGGCACCTCGCGTTCGGGTGCCACAATCATCGCCGCTCTCCTGCTCGGTTGCTCGCGCATGGTGGCCACGCAATTTTCTTTCCTTCTGGGGATTCCGACCATGTTCGCCGCGGGGGGATTTTTTGTGATCGGCACGCTGCGAGATACTGAAGTTTCGATGGCAGGAGAAGCGGGACCGCTCGCGCTTGGTTTCCTGGTGTCCTTGGTGGTTGGTTTTCTCGCCGTCAAGTGGCTGCTGGGCTTTCTCCGCACCCACAGCTTCACCCCCTTCGCCTGGTACCGCATCATTCTCGGCGGCGGGCTGTTGTGGTATTTTTACGCGGTGGCCGACGGCGATTGATCCGTGTCGAGCGGACGCGGTGACGGCGGTCTCATCGAGTCCGGAAACGCCTTGGGCACCACAAAGCCACCGGACACTAGAAGCTTCCACGCGGCATCCATTGGCATGTCGCTTTCCACCACGTCGCCCGCCTCGAAGATCAGGACAAACCCGGTGATGGGATTCGGCGCCGTGGGCAGAAACACGGTGATCATCTTTCTGCCGCGTGCGTCGGTAAAGCAGCCGGTTTGAAAGCCGAGGAAAAAGCCGTTGGAGTTCGGGTAACGGACATAGACCACCGAGCGATTGGAGAACTGGTCCTGGGAACCACCCATGCTGCGGATCGATTCCATCACCTGTTTGAAGACCGGGTAGATCAGGTTGACCAGCGGGATGCGCAGAAAAATACAATCCACCCAGCCGACAAGGCGTTTTCCTATCACATGAGTGGCGAACATGCCAATGACGATGACCAGCAGGATGGTGAGCAACAGCGCGGCGCCGGGGATGGTGTCTTTGACAATGATCCATTGGAGCCATGTTGGCCAGGAGTCGCCTGTCGCGTGAACCACCGCACGGATCAACGGTTCGAGCACTCCGCTGGCCAGACGGTAGATGAGCTTGAGAATATAGAATGTGAGTACCACCGGGATGACCACGAAAAGCCCGGCGAGAAATTTGTTGCGCCACCACCGCAGGCTCGGTGGCTGGGCTTTTGGTTGCGTTTCCTGATTAAGTGCCTGCAGCGACTCGGACATACTTCAACGCTAATGTAGGAACCCTCCACCAAAAGACAAATACTGACTTTCCGAACCGGTCCGGATTGCATTTGGCGGGCCGACCCAGCATGATTTCGGACCATGTACGAAACCGTTCTGCCCCCGCCCGACGACCACAATCTGTCTTCCGACCTCCAGCGCATCCTTGCTTCCCACGACCGCGAGGGCATTTCCGTGAACGACATTGTTCTGAGCATGGGCGACCGCGGATTCGGCATCCTCATTGTCCTGTTGTCGCTCCCCAGTGCCTTGCCGGTGCCTGCCGTAGGTTACAGCATTCCTTTCGGGGTGATGCTGACGATTCTCGGTCTGGAGATCGCCTGCGGACGCAAAACACCCTGGATGCCTGCTTGGGCTTTGCGGCTTTCCATTCCACGCAAAACAGCGGAAACCATCGTGAAATGGGCGGTGGCGTTTCTGGCCCGGATCGAATTCCTCATCAAACGGCGCATGGACTGGGCCACCCACCGATCCGGTCGGATGTTCGCCGGGGTGGTCATCACCGCAATGGGCATCATCATGGCGATTCCCATCCCTTTCACCAACACCTTTCCGGCCTTTGTGATCTTCCTGGTCGGAGTCGGTATGACGGAAAAAGACGGTCTGTTCTTCGTCGGTGCTGCCGTGCTCGGTGCGCTGGCCTCGCTGTGCTACCTTGCTTTTTTCTATTTTGTGGTGGTATACGGGATCGACGCTGTCACCGGCTACTTCGGACGCACTTGATTGGGCCTCCGTTGCATCATCAGATTGTAGCGGTGGCCTCCGAGCCGCCGATGGTTCACCACAGTTCCCTGGAATCACATTCCCACAGCAAGATCACCGATCCGCCACTCTGGACGAGCGCTTGCTCCCCAAGAGCACTCCGCCTTGACCCATCCGCAAATATAACACGTCACTTTCACACCTGTGAAAGTGACGTGTAAATGCGATGTGGTTGTGGTTGGTAAGGGCGGGGGGGGGAACCGGGTCTCGCGGGGTGGGGGTTCTTATTCGATGCCACCAAGGACGGCCATGGTGGTGCTGTAGCCGTGGACGAAGTTGTGGCCGACGACGGGGCCGATCTCGCCGTTGCAGAAGAAGCCGGCCGAGGGGCAGTCGCCGAGGACTTTTTCGACGGCGGCGGCGTCGTGGTCGGGCTCGCCGAAGAACGAGTGGCCGCGACCATTGCAAACAAACATGAGGGCGGCGAGGGGGGATTTGACGGCGCGGATTTTTTTGAGCATGGTCTGCAATTCGGCGTCGGCAGCGTTGCGGTCGCGAAGCTGGAATTGCATAGTCTGGCCGACGCGGGGCCAGGCACCGAGTATCACCGCGCCACTGGTGGGGTCGGCCTGCATGATGTTGCGGACCAGGAAATCGCCGGGGCCGAACTCCTCGAGATATTCGGTCAATGCCAGTCCGGCGAAGAGGTTGCCACGGGCTTTTTCGCGCTGGCTCTCCTCCATGTCGGCGATGAGATCGTAAAGCACTTGGTATGCGGTCTTGCCGCCGAGTTGCAGAACGGCATTGCGGTCCACGTGGGTGATGGTGAGGGGCTCGCCGACCGGTCGGCATCCCTGGCTGACCATGGACGCGACTTCGAGTTTGCCGGCGAGGCCGACGGCGAGAATGCCGTCGATTTCTTTTTCATTGTGAAAGACGGCGATGTGGTCGAAGTCGGAGGTGCTGCCGGCCAGGCCGCCGATGATGGGGATGCCGGGGTGGGCTTTTTCCCAGGATTGCAGCCAGGGCTCGATGCGGATTTTGAGGGGATGGCCGAAGACGATCCATGCAACGGGTTCGGCGCCGTCCTGCGGAGCGGTTTTGCGCCAGTGGTCCGGATCGGCGTCGGCGAGGTCCAGGTCATGCTGGTGAAAGGTGCGGGGGTGGAAGTCGATGTCGTCGCCGCCGAGGAACAGCAGGCTGAAGCCGGAGTTGCCCTCGCTTTCATGGCCGGGGCCGACGAGGCCGGAGCCGGAGCAGCCGAAGACATGGGGCACGCGACCGTCCACCCGGACCGCCTCGCAGAATTCCGGCCAGTGGTCGCGGTGGCTGCCGGAGACAAAAGCGAAGGCGGCCTTGGGGGCCACCAGCAATTCGTCGCGCAGCCTGGCGGCGACGTTGGAGACCTCTGCGGCATCGAAAGGTTCCACGACCAAGGCGGAGGCAGCGTCGATTTGGGACATTCCTTCATCCTCCCGCAGGATGCGGTAAAGTCAACGCGTCGGAGCGCACGCCCACGCTGAACCCGGAGTTTGGCACCATAAAAGGCCGGAGGCGGGCTTATTCTTCTTTTGCGGTGTCGGCAGCTTTGGTGGCTTTGGTGCTGGTCACGGGGGTGATATCCAGCATGGCTTTCACCGCTTGCTCGATTTTCGTGTAGAGTTCGTCGTTGCTTTTGAGTTCGGCCTTGCCGGCGTCGCGGCCCTGGGCCAGCTGGTTGCCCTCGTAGGAAAGCCATGCGCCTTTTTTCTCAACGACACCGAGTTCGATGGCGAGATCCAAAAGTGAGCCGGTGCGGGAGATGCCTTCGTCGTACATGATGTCGAATTCGGCCTCGGTGAAGGGCGGGGCGACTTTGTTTTTGACGACTTTGACGCGGGTGCGGTTGCCGATGACGGTGCCGTCGGCCTGTTTGATGGCACCGATACGGCGGATGTCGCAGCGGACCGAAGCGTAGAATTTGAGGGCTTTGCCGCCGGGGGTGGTTTCGGGGCTGCCGAACATGACGCCGATTTTTTCGCGGATTTGATTGGTGAAGACACAGACGGTTTTGGCCTTGGAGATCATGGCGGTGAGTTTGCGCATGGCCTGGCTCATAAGGCGGGCCTGGGAGCCGACCACGGCGTCGCCCATCTGGCCTTCCAACTCGTTTTTGGTGACGAGGGCGGCAACGGAGTCCAGGACAACAACATCGAGGGCGTTGGAGCGGATGAGGGTTTCGGCGATGGTCAGGGCCTCCTCGCCGGAGTCAGGCTGGGAGACGAGGAGTTCGTCCATGTTGACGCCCAGTTTTTTCGCGTAGCGGGGGTCAAGGGCGTGTTCGACGTCGATGAAGGCGCAGGTGCCGCCCAATTTCTGGGCCTGGGCGATGACGGTGAGGGTGAGGGTGGTTTTCCCGGAGGATTCGGGGCCGTAGATTTCGACGATTCGTCCGCGGGGGAAACCGCCGACGCCGAGGGCGCGGTCAATGACGAGGTTGCCGGTGGGAATGACCTCGACGTTGAGGCGGGCGTTGTTGTCTCCGAGGCGGAGGATGGAGTTTTCGCCGTATTGCTTGACGATGGACTGGAGGGCCAGCTCCAGGTTTTTGCGTTCCTGTTCCTGTTCTTTGTCGGTGGCTTTGGAGGATTCGGCTTTGGCGGGCATGGGGTTCCGTTTCGTATTATGGAGTTTTGTGTTCCGTGTTTTGGGTTGGTCAAAGATTCAACAGGGCGCGGCGCAGCATGTCGAGCGCGGCTTGCGATGCCATGGTTTTAAAGGTTTCCCGGTGGGGGACAAGGTGCTTTTCGACTTGGTGGGTGGTGATGGCCCCGTCCGGTCCGTGCAGTGCGAGGCCGATGTGGAGGAGGCCTACAGGTTTGTCGGGGGTGCCGCCGTCGGGTCCGGCGATTCCGGTGAGGGAGACGGCGAGGGAAGCGCGGCTGTGTTCCAGAGCACCGCGGGCCATGGCTTCGGCGACGGGGCCGCTGACCGAG
>CAZTYG010000123.1:0-6415 GCA_964617445.1 uncultured Blastochloridaceae bacterium | reverse complement strand
GGACTGGCCTGCCGTCCCCTTTAATGCCGCACAACGCAGCAAACTCGGCCAAAAGTTTGGTGTTCGCGGCATCCCGGCCCTCATCATTCTCGACGAAAACGGCAAGCTCATTACCAAAGACGGACGCGGTGAAGTATCCGGAAATCGCCGCGCCCTGGATGAGTGGAAGAAAAAAGGCAGCTGAGCCGCATCGCCCCGCAGGAAATAAATACGGTTCCATTTCATCCCCGCAACTTCCGACCCGTCGGAAGTTGCGGGGAAATGTTTTTAACGCCGTTTTCGATCACCTGTTTCGACTGGGTTGCGTCCCGCATTTCTCATGTCACGTGATTCGATATTGCTTTCCCTTCCCCCCCGGCGTTGGTATATAGTACGATGATATATGCGCCCCGCCAGGATCATTCCAGCTGTTATGCTCGCCTTGTTGGCCTTGATGCCGGACGCGTCCGCCTTCACCCCGGAGGAACGCCAAATTGCCCGCGCCTTTGCTTCCGCAGGCCGCAACCAGGACCGTTCAATCCAAGCCATCGCACTGGAACAACTGCTCCAAAAAACCCTCGGCCACTCCTCTTCCCCCGGGATCCGTGACATGGAACAGCTCTTGGGCCGCGCCGACCGCTACGGACGCCAACACGACTCCGATATTCTCTACTACTTCGTCTGCTACGGACAATCCGACAAGGGCTCATATACCGACCTCCTTTGGCTCCAATTCAACCGCTCCGACCACCTTGTTAACGTCGGCCGTATCCAAGACTACCGCGTCTCCCGTCGGGCCGGCTCCACCTGCCGCCGCCGGTGAGCATCGTGACGGCCTTCTGCCATCATCGATCTTCCCCCCGCTTTGTGACTATTTTGTCACGTAACCGGCACATGCCGTGCTAAGAATCAGCGCGTGAACGTCGTGTCCCGATCCCCGCACAGGCTGATGGTCGTTCTCCCCACTGTCCTCTGCTGGCTCTTCGCCGCCCCCGCGCTTCACTCCCAGACCGCGGGCGAGTTGGTCCAATCCGCCATCACGGACTACAACAAAGGTAACTACGAGGCCGCAGCCCAACGCTTCGAGCGCTTTCTCACCGACTTCGGTCGCAGCGAGGAGGCCCGGCCCGCCCTCGAACAGGTCCGCCGCCTCCTCGGTTGGTCCTACGTCCGCACCGGAAAATTTGTCCAGGCCCTCCCGGTTCTGGAAAACTATTTGGAGGCCCACAGCGACGGCGAATCCATCGAGCCATTCCGCTTTTGGCTGGGGGTCGCCCGCCTGCAGGCCGGCGATACCGCCCGCGCCGCCACCGATTTCGACGCCTATCTGGAAAAACATCCCCAAACAGAGTCCGCCCCCCAGGCGCGCCTGCTCCGTGCCATGGCCCGCTTTCAGCTCCAAGAATTCGACCGCCTCGCCAAAGACATGGAGGCCGACCTTGGTTCCCTCCCCCCCGATATGGCCTCCCAGGGCCGCATTCTCCTTCTCGCCGCCTATACCCAATCCGATCAGGACGAAAAAGCCCTCGCCCTCGGCTCTTCCATCGATCCCTTCGACCCCTCCCTCAGTTCGCTCGGCTCCTACCATCTCCTTATGCTCGAACTCGGCGGCCGCCTTCTCGACGGCGGCCAACACGCCAAGGCCCTCACCGCCCTCCAACGTGTCTGGAGCCGCGAACGCATCCTCGCCCGCCAGCGCGGCCGCTTAACCGAACTCGAGGCCACCGCCCCGCCCGCCACTGACAACAGCGCCACCGCCCTCCGCGCCCGCGAGCTGGTCCGCCAAATCCGCGCCGAACTCGGACGCATCGAGTCCATGGCCGACTACGACGCCGCCCTTCAGCTCCGCATCGCCCGCTGCTTCTCGCAACTGGAGCGGCAGCGTGAAGCCTACCTCGTGCTTGATCGAGCGATTCGAACCCTCCCCGACGGCGACCTCCTCATGCACGCCTTCTACCACAAGATGCTCGCCCTCGCCGACATGGAGCGCTGGCCCGGGGCCGTTGCCGCCGCCGATGAATTTGCCAAACGCTTTCCCCGCAGCGAACTCCTTCCCAACATCCGCTACCTCCAGGCCGAGGCCCACATGCGCCTCGACCAATATGCCGAGGCCGAAAAACACTTCACTACCCTCGCCCGTGAACGCGGTTTCGCCGAGGCCGAACGCTGCTCCTTTCTCGCAGGTTACTGCCGCATGATGCAGGAACTCAATGCCGAGGCCGTCGTATGGTTCGACCAGCATCTGCAAAATTTTTCTGACGGCCCTTTCACCGAACAGACCGTCTATTGGCGCGCGATGGCCCACCACTACAACAAAGACTACCCGGCTGCCCGCGAAGCCCACGCCGCCTACCTCCAAAAATACCCCCAAGGCACCCACCGCGTGGACAGCGCCCTGCGCCGCGCCCAGGGACTCTTCAACATGGAGCAATTCCAGGACGCTTATAAAGAACTGGAGGCATTTCTCACCGCCCATGGCAATTCCCCGCAGGCCGACGAAGCCCGCAACCTCCTCGGTGACTGCTACTTCGCCCTCGGTGAAATCGAGCGTGGTCTGCGCGCCTTCCAGCAGGTCTCCCCCGCCGACGGTCGGCTTTATGACTACGCTTGGTTCCGCATCGGCCTCGCCCACAAGTCCCTCGAACAATTCGACGCCATGCAAAAGCACTTCGACCAGTTCCTCCAAACACGCGCCGACAGCCCCCGCGTCCCCGAGGCGCTCGGCCAGCTCGCATGGCTGCACCGCCGCAACGAACAACCTGACAAAGCCAAAGATGTTTACTGGACCGCCATTCGCGACCACGGCAACGACCCCGACGCTGCCGCGGTAGAGGAACTTCTCCAGTCCGTCGCCCGCCTCTACCGCTCCCCCGAAGAACGCACCCAGCTCCGCGTCCGCCTCCAAGACTTGGAAACCGAGGCCGTCCGCCTCGCCCTTCCCACCCTCGCCGCACGCGCCCGTTGGATGCAGGGACAGATCATCCGCCGCGAGGACCCCGCCGCCGCCGCACGCCACTTCGCACGGCTCCCGGAACTCGTCGATGAATTGCGCTTTCTCAGCCCGCCACTACTCGCCGATGCCGGCGACGCCCTGCGCGCCGCCGACGACCGCGCCACCGCACGCGAAGCCTACCGCACCCTTCTGCGCTGGTATCCACGTTCCCTCGGGAAAGACCGTGCCTATGCCGGACTGGGGCTCCTCGCCGTCACTACGGGTGAAAACTCCGAGGCCTACGATTGGTTCGAAAAATTTGAACGCGACACCATTCAGTCGCCCCTGCTAGCCGACGTCATTCAGGCCCGCGCCAACATGCTGGAAGCGGATGGCAAATACGAGGAGGCCATCACCGAACTCTCCCGCGTCTTGGAAGTCGAGTCCGCCCGCGGCCTCCCCTGGGTCGAGGCTCTCTACCGCATGGGCTCCATTCGCATGAAACAGAACGACCCCGCCCGCGCCGTCCCCTACTTCCAGCGCATCTACGTCATGTATGGCCGGTGGAACGAATACGTCGCCAAATCCTACCTCCAGAGCGCCCGCGCCTTCGAACTCCTCAACCGCCCCGAAGAAGCCGTCAATACCTACCGCGAATTCGTCCAGAACACCCACCTCAGCGCACTTCCCGAATATAAACAGGCCCAGCAACGCCTCCAGGAGATGGGCGGATGAAAACTCGTCTCCGCCACCTCATCCCTGCCGCTGTGGTCATGGCCTTGCTTGCCGATACCGGCCTCTGCGCCACGACCGACAAAGACCGCATCACCACCCCCGACGGCCAGAGCATCGAGGGAACCATCATCCGTCGCGACGACCGCGGCATCACCATCCGCTCCAGCGTCGGCGGCGGCACCGCCGAAATTCCCTATCCCCACGAACGCATTCAATCCATCCGCTTCGCCCGCCCCCCCGAACTCGACCGCGCCATCGAAAACCTCACCGGCAACCTCCTTCTCCCCGAATGGGAACGCCGCAAAGCCTTTCTCGACATCCCCGGCTCCGATGCCGGCGAGATCGGTCTCGCCCTCGCCCGCTCCCTCGTCCAATCCGATGCCGACGGTGCCCGCCAGGCCCTCGCCCTCATCGACACCATTCGCAACGCCGATGTCCCCCCACAGATCAAGGCCGACGCCGCCGCCATCCGCCTCAACGCCCTCGCCGCCGCGGGCGAAGTCGAACAGGCCCTCAAAGAGGCCGAAGCCATGGAGGACATCGCCGGAGCCGACGAACGCTCCCTCCAAGCTTCCCAGATTCGCGCCCGCTTCCTTCAAGCCCGCCTCGCCTGGCAACAACTCCTGGAACTCGAAGAGGAATGGCCCCGCTGGCAACTCATGCCCGACAAACGCGAGGAACGCCGCGCCCTCCTCCACAAGGCCCTCGACACTTACCTCGAAGCCGCCGCTTTTCACGCCTACCACCCCGCCCTCTGCGCCGAGGGCCTCTGGCACGCCGTCGAAATCTACCAGCAAACCGGTCGCCCCGAAGAAGCTGAAAAACGCGCCCGCGAAATCATGGACCGCTACCCCGACCCCGCCTTCCTCGCCCGCGCCAAGGAATTCCTCAACCAACAACCCCAGGAAACTACAAGACCATGATCAAATCCACGTGGAAATATGGGACCCTCGCCGCAGCCATGCTCGTGCTCGTGGGAACCCTCAACCTCACCGCCCAACCCGAGCCCACCACCCAGGAAGTCGCCGCCGAACGCCAGGCCCAGCGCGAGCAGGACGTCTCATGGCTCGATCTCTACCTCCAAGGCGGCCTCCTCATGCACTTCATCGCCATCTGCTCCATCGGCACCATCGCCGTCGGTGCCTACTGCGCCATCCAGATCACCAAAAACAAAATGGTCCCCGCCTCCCTTGTCTCCCAGCTCAACCAACAAATGGCCGCCCGCGACGTCACCGCCGCGTTTCAGACCTGCCGTGACAACCCCGGACCCATCGCCAACGTCCTCTCCGCCGCCCTCATCAAGGCCAACTTCGAGCGCGACCAATACAATAAACCCGCCATGGAACAGGCCGCCGGCGAGACCGTCACCCACGAGGAAACCCGCTACATGCTCTGGATCAACTACCTCAACGTCTTCGCCACCATCGCCCCGATGCTCGGCCTCCTCGGCACCGTCACCGGTATGATCGAAGCATTCAACCAGCTCGCCGCCGGACGTTCCGAACCCGACGATCTGGCGGGCGGCATCGGCCAGGCCATGATTACCACCGCCGGCGGCCTCATCGTCGGCATTCCTGCCATGTTCTTTTTCTTCTTCTTCCGCAACAACCTTCAGGGTGCCATCGCCGACATCCAAAAAGCAGTCACCAACATGCTCGACCTCTTCACCGGTGAGGTGACCATCGAACAATAAACCCCAGCCATGAACGCCCATAGAAGAAAGTCCGATGACGTCAGCTTCCAGCTGGCGCCGATGATCGACATGACCTTCCTGTTGCTCATCTTCTTCATGGTCACCACCAAAATCACCCAGGAGAAAAAGAAGCTCGATATCAACCTGCCCATCGCCTCCGCCGCCGTCTCCCCCGACGACCTCTCCGGCCGCGACATCATCAACCTCGACGAAAACGGCGTTGTTTATGTCGGCGACCGTGTCGTCGAAATGTCCGAACTCCGTGCCTATCTCCGCCAGCGTCTCATCGACTTCCCCCCCCTGCGCATCTACGTCCGCGCCGACTCCCGCACCCCCGCCAAAGAAATCAAAGCCATCATGCGCGCCTGCGCCGAAGCCGGAGCCATCGAAGTCATCTTCGGCACCCACCGCCGCGATTAACATGAAGACCATCAACGCAAAGATGCAAAGAGGCAAAGTGAATCCCCAGAAACAACCGGCTTCCCTCCGTTCTCCGCGCCTTTGCGTCTTTGCCTTAATCTCCCTCTTCCCATGATCGCACGCCGAAGAGACCTCCAGACCGTGGAGATGCAAATGGGGCCCATGATCGACATGGTGTTCCTGCTGCTGGTTTTTTTCATGGTCACCGCCAAGCCCATCACCCCGGAAAGCGATGTCGGCCTCCAGCTCCCCGGCACCGTCGCCCAGGAGGAAGTGCTCGATCTGCCCGACGAACAGCGCATCGAAATCCGCGCCGATGGCCAGGTCCTCCTCAATGACATGCCTCTCGACGATCCCGCCAACCGCGAGTTGCCCCAACTCATCGCCACCCTCACCCGCTTCAAAGAGGCCACCGACGCCAACAACGCCGAGGCCCTCATCACCATCGCCGCCGACGATGCCGCGCGCCACCAGCGCATCGTCGACGTCATGAACGCCTGTGCCATCGCCGGCATCAAAGGCATCACCTTCGCCACCGAAGGGGAAGGGGAGGACTTCTGACATGGCCGTCGCCCTCGATCAACTCAAGGACAACACCAAAAGCCAGCGCCGCAAGATGGTCGTCTCGGTGATCATGGTCAGCATCATCGTCCACC
>CAZTYG010000122.1:4463-6500 GCA_964617445.1 uncultured Blastochloridaceae bacterium | reverse complement strand
GAGGTCATGCACCTCCGCGACGGGCTCATTCCAAAATACTCCGAACTCATCTACAACGGCTTCTGGTTCGCCCCCGAGCGCCTCTTCCTCCAGGCCGCCATCGATCAAAGCCAGCAGAACGTTTCCGGCACCGTCCGCATCAAACTCTACAAAGGCAACATCATCGTCGCCGGTCGCAAAAGCCCGTTCTCCCTCTATAACCCCCACGTCGCCACCATGGAAGCCGACGCCGGCGCCTACCATCAGGGCGACGCGACTGGCTTCATCCGCCTCAACGGCCTCCGCATCTCCGCATGGTCCAAGGTCGCCGGCCCCGCCAAACAAAACGCCAAGAATAAGCCCGCTGCCAAATCCAAAAAATGATCCGCACCCTCCAGCGTGTTCTCCTGCCCGCTATCGCACTCACCCTGCTAACCCTATCCTCCGCTTCCCGCGCCGACGATCTCCACGACTACTCCTCGCCCCGCGCCGGTCGCGCCAATTTCCTCACTGCTGAATTCCGCCTCCTCCGACCCGGCGGCCTCGATACCCCGCGCGCCATTCTTGTCCTCCTCCCCGCCTACAACCAGGACTCCCGCCCCCTCCTCCTCGACACCCACTGGACCGAACTCGCGCGCGCAGAAAACCTCATTCTCATCGGCGTTCAATTCACCGGCGACGAACGCCTCGACTACAGCCGTGCCGAACGCGGCTCCGGCCAGGCCCTCGACGAAGCCATCCGCGCCTTCTCCCGTGAAGAAGGCCTTCGCGACCTCCTGCTGGCCAAGATCATCCTCGTGGGCGAATCCAGCGGCGGCCAATACGCCTGGAGCTACGCCTCCTATCGCTCCACCCAAACCCTCGCTTTCGTCTCCATCAACTCCTCCTACTTCTCCTCCCCCGTCACCGCCGGGCGCCAGGTGCCCGGACTCTTCGTCATCGACCCCAACGCCTCCCCCGACATCCTCCAGCGCAACGCCAAAAACTTCTCCGACAACCGCCGCGCCGGTGCCCTCTGGGCCATGACCCATTCCGGCGCCGCCGCCCTCGACCACATCCCCACCCGCGATTTCCTCACCCACTTCATTCGCCAAACCATCCAAGTCCGCCTCGACCCCGTCAACCCCCTTGCCGGGATGGAGCGCCTCAGTGAAATCGACGGCTGGGCCGGCCACCTCCCCACCGGAGCCATCACCCCCGCCCGCTCCGTCCCCCGCGGCAAATCCACCGAATACTCCTGGCTCCCCACCCAACCCGTCGCCGAATCCTGGAAATCCCTCCACCTGCCCTGACTCCCACCCCCTCTCATACCAACACCGCCAAAATATTCAACACACGAGTCCATGATCTCACCGTCTCAACTGAAACGGTGAGATATGTGTTTACTTTCGGCAGGGCAGGGTGGCAGGGTCGGTTCTTATGAATATTGTGACACGCCCCCACCCGCAGGCACATCTGATCCAAGCCTTTGCCACCTTGGCCCAAGTCGCGCACCTCGTATTGATCATGCTGGCTGCCACCACCTGTCCGCTCAGCGCACATGACGATCACAGCAAGCCAGCTGGCGTGGTAGTGGAGACGCTGGCAAAGACGACCCAGTCCTGGGGCGGGGAAACACTGCCGGCGTATCCGGCGGGACAGCCGGAGGTCACGATTTTGCGGATCACCGTGCCGCCGGGCACGGCGCTCAAGATGCACAAGCATCCGGTGATCAATGCCGGGGTGTTGTTGTCAGGAACGCTGGTGGTGACCGATGACGAAAAGAACCAACTCACGCTCCATGCGGGCGACCCGATCGTCGAATTGGTGGAAAAGTGGCACTACGGCCGGAATCCGGGTCCGGAGCCTGCCGTGATCATCGTCTTTTATGCGGGCATTCAAGATATGCCCGTGACGGTACTGAAAGAAACGAAGTAATCCCCCCCGACGGACGGCACAGTGACGGCGGAGTTATTTGACCTCGCGGTGCACCGTGTGGCGGCGCAGGGCGGATTTGGCGAAATGGGGGTTGGCGGACAGGAAGCGCTCAGGGCTTGCGTGGAGGTTGGTGAAGTTGCA
>CAZTYG010000122.1:0-4453 GCA_964617445.1 uncultured Blastochloridaceae bacterium | reverse complement strand
CAGGGCGGGATTAAATTTTTTCTTCTCGACCTTTTCCACCTGCTTCTTCTTGTCGCGGGTGGTGATGTAACGGGAGGCGGGCTTGCCCTCGGTCTTGGCTTCGGTGCATTCCAGAGTGATTCGTTCGCGCATAGGACCGGAAAGGAAAGCAGAGTCGTCCGCTCCGGTCAAATCCTATTCCGACCGGGGTGGAATGGGCACGCGGGCGGGATCAGCAATGTGAATGGTGGCGGTGGGGCGGTCGCAACAGGTCCGGTGCACCGCCACACCATCCATGCCCTTGGAGGACAGCGCGGCACGAACGGCCTGTTCGGCCAGTTCCGGACGGTTGCAATCCTCACTGAGGTGGGCGAGGAACACATGGCGCAGTCCCGGTCCCGCCACCTCCGATAGCAGGGCGGCGGCGACCCCGTTGGACAGGTGACCGTGACGGGCCATGATGCGCTGTTTCACCGGCCACGGACGTTTTTGATCGGCCCGCAACAACGCCTCATCATAGTTGGTCTCCAGCACCAGCGCGTTTACCCCGCGCACCGATTCCAGGACCAGCGCAGTGGCGAATCCCAAATCCGTGAGCAGGCCGACGCGCGCGCCCCCGGACTCGACCACCAGCCCGACCGGCTCTTCGGCGTCATGGGGCACCGGAAAGGTCCGGACCCGGATGCCAGCAACCGGTTCCCATTCATCTCCTGTGACAAACAGGGTGGCACGTTGCCACGTCGGCCACTTGCGGCGCAGCGCGCGGTCGGTCGCAGCGTTGCAGAAAACCGGGCAGGGGCAGCGCCGCGCAAGAACATCCAAGCCGGCGATGTGGTCATGGTGCTCATGGGTGATAACAACGGCGGCCAACGCCTCCAGCGCACAACCGGCCGCGAGGAGCCGCTCCTCCATTCGACGCACGCTCAGACCCGCGTCCACTAACAATGCGCCGCCACCACTCTGGACCAAAAAACTGTTGCCGCGGCTGCCGCTGGCCAGCACGGTAAAGCGGAGCCCGGAGGGGGATTCGGTGGTCGGGTTCATGGCACAGAAGATGCTTTAACATTCCGCTGCGTTTCGTCTATGCTAAAGCCCATGGCAGGCATCGGACTCCACCAAAATATCAGCCTCGGCCAGACGCTTTCCCCGCAGATGCAGCAGTCGCTGCACTTCCTCCAGGCACCGGTGCTGGAGTTGCGTGCGCTGCTCCAACAGGAACTCCAGGCCAACCCGGTGCTGGAGGAAAGCCCCCCCGAAACCCCGGAAACCGACGAACCGTGGGACGCTGAGGAGACCGCGCCGCAGGTGGACGACGACTGGCGCGACTACTTCACCCAGAACCGTTCGGCGGGAACCTCTGCCGAGGAGCTTCAGAAGCGGCGGCAATTCTTTTTCGATTCCCAGATCGAGCGCGAAAGCCTCTCCGACCACCTCATCGGCCAGCTCACCCTGGCCACCGAACGCGAGGACCTGCTCAAAGTCGGCGAGGAGATCATCGGCAATCTCAACGACGACGGCTTTCTGGCCATCGGCCTCGGCGAACTCGCCGAGTCCCTCCGGCTTTCCTACGACGCGGTGGAGGAAGCTCTTTACCTTGTGCAAAGTTTTCATCCACCAGGCATCGCCGCGCGCGATCTGAGCGAAGCCCTGGCGCTCCAACTCAAACAGCGCGGAAAATCCACCGATTCCCTGGAGTTCCGCCTGGTCACCGAATCGCTGGACCAACTCGGACGCCGCCGCTACCAGGAACTCGCCCGCCAGCACCGGGTTTCCGTGGACCAGGTCCGAATGGCCGCCGACTACATCGCCACCCTGCAACCCCGCCCCGGCTCCGCCTTCGCACCCGACCAACCCCATAACATCGTCCAACCCGAGGCCGCGTTCGCGAAAAACGAGGAGGGTCGCTGGGAGGTGGTGATGAACCACGATCCCGTGCCGCGTTTGCGCATCTGCGACAATTACAAGGACATGTTGGGGGAAAAGGAGACCAATGCCGGAAAAAACGACGCGGACTCCGGCGGATTGCAGGACTATCTCAAGGAACGCATCCGGGCCGGTCGATTCTTGATCAAGTGTATCCACCAGCGCCAACACACCATCGAGAACATCCTGAATGTCATCTGCCACCATCAGGTGGCTTTTCTGGAAGAGGGCCCCTCCGCCCTCAAACCCCTGACCATGAGCCAGGCGGCCGGCGAAATCAGCGTGCATGAAACCACCGTCAGCCGGGCCGTCGCCAACAAATACGTCGAAACCCCGTGGGGCGTGCTGCCCATCAAATATTTTTTCACCTCCGGTTACCGCACAGCCGATGGCGAGAGTATGTCCAACACCAGCATCAAGGAAGCGGTGGCCGAATTGGTCGGTCGCGAGGACCCCGCGCGACCGCTTTCGGACACCGATATCGTCGCCATTCTCAAGGAGCGCGGCATCGACCTCGCGCGCCGCACCGTCGCAAAATACCGTTCCGAACTCAACATCCTGCCCTCCAACCTGCGCCGCAGGGGGTGACCGAAAACGGTCATTTTTAATTGCTTATTTCCATGTTCAATAAATCCGACTGTCGCGGACATTTGTATCTCTGATCATTATAAATAGAGGATTCCAAGCCCGATTTATAAACTCTACGAAAGAAAGTTAACATTCGCTTTAAATGCTTTGAGATCGAAAAGCCCGGGGATCCTCCTGAAAAATTCCGCGCGAACAATGAAAAAAGATTTGACGGCGCGCGTGGAAAAAACTAATTCCTATCATTGTTGACGACAGGCGCATCCAATGCGCGAAACATTTCAACCTGAGAGGGGGTGAAACGATATGGCAGTTAAAAAGAAAGCAGCGAAAGCGAAAAAGCCCGCTAAGAAAGCCACCAAAAAAGCGGTGAAAAAGACCAAGAAAGTGGCCAAGAAAAAGAAGTAACCCTTCTCTCTTGCACTTGAAACAGAAAGCGGAGGATCTTGCGATCCTCCGCTTTTTTGTTGACGACTGGCACATTGAAACGAATGGCAGTCGGGGGGAATATACCCGGATCGGGCCCCCGGCTCAACCTTTTGATGCCGTAAATTTCTTGACCCCACCGGCTGTGGAAGGCATGTTGAGGCCAACACAAGATGTAGTATGCGGTGTCCGAAATGCGGAACAAACGAGGATAAGGTCATTGATTCCCGACCTTGGAAAGACGGGGCGGTCATCCGCCGCCGCAGGGAATGTCTGGCCTGCAACTACCGTTTTACTACCTACGAGGAAATCGAACGCGAAGACCTGCGGGTGATCAAACGCGACGGCAGATACGAACCCTTCGACCGCCGCAAGCTGGCAGGCGGCATGATCAAGGCCTGCGAAAAACGACCCATTAGTCCCGATGTCATCGAGCACGCCGTGGACATGTTGATCGACCGCCTCGAAAAGGAATACGACAAAGAAATCCCCACCACCGCCATCGGCGAGGGCATCATGATCGCGTTGCGCAAACTCGACGAGGTCGCCTACGTCCGGTTCGCGTCGGTCTATCGCCAGTTCAAGGACATCAACGAATTTGTCCACGAGGTGCAAAGCCTTAGCGTGGAGGACGCATGATCGCCCTTCCTCAGGCGCTGCCGATGGTGAACTGGCACGGACGCCGCCACGTCCCGCTCTCCGAGGGTTGGCTGGCGGAATCCATCGCCTGCTCGGCACGCCGCGCGGGCTATCCGACCTGGGAATGGTCCGGCGAAGTCGCCCGCGCCATCACCTATTTCCTGCAGGAGGAATACCGCGGCAATCTCATCAGCCCCGAAGAACTGCGCGCCATCATCCGCCGCTCTCTCAGCGGCATCGGCTGCCAGGACGTTGCCGAAAAAGTCTCGCTTGTCGCCCCGCGCGTCAGCATCTACCTGCCGGAACTCGCGGAGCGCAGCGGCATGGAAATGCTCTTTTTTCAGTCGCTCGGCGAGCGGATCGACGAGGCCGTGCAAGTCGTCGTGCGCGGCATCCGGTTGGAAGGCATCCGCCCGTGCGTGAAAAATCTCGAACAATGCAGGCGCTGGCACCGTGGATGTCAGCGGTTGAGCGACGAGATCGTACTCTACACCCGCCGTCGTCTGGAGTTGGCCGGCGCGGCGCCGATGGAACTCGCCATCTATTGACTCCCCTCCCCGCTATGACGGAACCCAGCATCTTCGAACGGCTCATCGCGCGCGAAATTCCCGCCGATATTGTTTTTGAAAACGAACGCGTCTTCGCTTTCAGGGACATCCATCCGCAGGCACCGGTCCACATTTTGGTGGTCCCGAAACAGCGTCACGACCGTATCGGCGTTGTTCCCGACTCGCAAGGCGCGCTGCTCGGGGAGTTGCTGCTCAGCGCCCGACGCGTCGCGGTGGATGCGGGATTGGAGGAGTCCGGCTACCGCATTGTGATCAACAACGGACCCGACGGCGGCGACGCGTCGAAGCTGACGCCGATGTTGTTGTTCTCGTTGGTCTCGGGCACGGCGTTG
>CAZTYG010000121.1:0-6500 GCA_964617445.1 uncultured Blastochloridaceae bacterium | reverse complement strand
TTGGGAGCGCCCGGAGGGCGGGGGTTGGTGGATCATGCTGTGGGGATAACTTTCCCGTGAACTGGGGTGGGACCGGCTTTTTCCGCCGACCGAAGCGGTCGGCCTACAGTTTGGACCGGCCGTAGGCGGAGGGCGGGGGTTGGTGGGATCATGCTGTGGGGATAACTTTCCTGTGAACTGGGGTGGGACCGGCCTTTTCCGCCGACCGGGGCGGTCGGACTACAATAAGTCGGGGAGGGGGATGTCGCGGCGTTGGCGATTGAGAAAGGCAGCAAGGTGGGTGGCGCCGACTTCCCGAAGCATCGCGAGGGCTTCGGGGAAGCGGTCGGCGACGCGTTCAGGAAGGTGGGCGTCGGCACCGAGGGTGATGGGGATGCCGCGTTGAACGGCGGCGCGCAGGATGTCCATGGCGGGGTTCATTTCGGCGACGGTTTTGTTGAGGCCGGAGGTGTTGAGTTCGATGGCGGTGCCGGTGCGGGCGATGCGGTCGAGGGCGGCTTCGATGTCGGGCATGAGGGTGGGCAGGTCCCATTCTTCATGGCCGAGGTTTTTGACGATGTCGGGGTGGGCAAGGGAGTCGAAGAGCCCGGTTTCGGCAGCGTCGGCGAGGTGTTGAAAGTAAATGCGGTGGAAGGCGGGCCAGTCGCCGGTGAAGAATTGTTGTTGGTAGCGGTGAATATGGGGGTGGACGGAGCCGAGGACGAAGTCGAATGGGGCGGATTGGTGGAGGTCACGTGCCCAGTCGGCGAGTCCGGGGAGATAGTCGCTTTCAAGGCCGAGGTGCACTTCGGTTTTTCCGTCCCATGCGCGGCGTGCACGGTCGATGATGCCGAAGTAGTCGTCGAGTTGGTCCGGGTCCATGCGGACGGAGGAGGAGATGCCGTCGGGTAGGGGGCCGTGGCAGGTGAAGATGATGCCGCGCAGTCCTGCGGCGTGAGCTTGAGCGGCGTATTCTTCCGGTTCCCCGATGGCGTGTTTGCACAACGGGGTATGGCAGTGGGTTTCGTAGAGGAGTCCGGCGTTCATGGGAGGGAAGGTCACATGCGCTCGATCGTGCGGATGCCGAGCAGTTCCATGCCGCGGCGCAGAACACGCCCCGTGAGTTCGCAGAGGGCGAGGCGGGATGCGGTGAGTTCCGGGGAGGGGGCTTTGAGGACGGGGCAGAGCTCGAAAAAACGGTGAAAGAGGGAAGCGGTCTCGTAGAGATGGTTGCAGAGCAGGTGGGGGCGAAATTCGGCGCAGGCGGATTCGACGACGTCACCGGTGGCGAGAAGTTTGCGGCAGAGGTCGAATTCGACCGGATCAACCGGGGCGATGGCACCGTGGGAAGCGTCGGCACCGGCTTTGCGGAGAATGGAGCGGGTGCGGACGTAGGCGTTGAGGAGGTAGGGGGCGGTATTGCCGTCGAAGGCGAGGAGCCTGTCCCAGTCGAAGACGTAGTCGAGGTTGCGGTTCTGGCCGAGGTCGGCGTATTTGAGGGCACCGATGCCGATGATACGCGCGGCCTCATCCAGATCGCTGCCCTGGAGGTCGGTTTCTTTTTCGACGAGGATTCTGTGGGCGCGGGTGACGGCCTCGTCGAGGAGGTCTTGGAGGCGGATGGGGTTGCCGTCGCGGGTTTTGAGGGGCTTTTTATCGGCACCGAGGATGGCACCGAACCAGACGTGTTCGAGTCCGATGTGGTTGTAGCCCCAGCGGCGGGCGGTGTGAAAGAGCTGGCGAAAGTGGAGCTGTTGGCGGCCGTCGGTGACGTAGATGATTTCGTCAGCATTCCATTGCGTGACGCGGTGACGGAGCGTGGCGAGATCGGTGGTCGCGTAGAGGGCGGCGCCGTCGCTTTTGCGGATGAGCAGGGGGTTGTTGTTGATTTCGGGTTCGTCGTCGAAGAATACAGCGATGGCACCCTCACTTTCGCGAGCGATGCCTTTTTCGGTGAGTTCGCCGACGATGGACTCCAGCCAGGGGTTGTAGAAACTCTCGGCGAGGGTGTGGTCGAAGGAGATGTCGAGTTGTTGATAGATGGTGTCGAAGACTTGCTGGGAGGTCTCTCGGAAGGATTTCCAGATGGCGGTGTTTTCAGGGTCACCTGACTGGAGTTTGAGAAGTTCGGCGCGCGCCTGTTCGAGGAGGGCGGGGTCGTTTTCGCAAAGGTTGTGGGTTTCCTGGTAGAAGGTCTGCATGGCGGCGAGGGCCTTGTCGGGTGCGAGGTTGGGTTTGCCTGCGCGTTTGTAGCCAAGGATCATTTTGCCGAACTGGGTGCCCCAGTCGCCGAGATGGTTGTCGCGAATGACGTGGTGGCCGAGGGCGGCGAGCATTCGGGCGATGACGTCGCCGAGAATGGTGCTGCGGATGTGGCCGACGTGCATTTCTTTGGCGACGTTGGGGCCGCTGAAGTCCACGACGATGGTTTTGGGCGCGGGAACGGGAGTGATTCCGAGGGAGGGATCGGTGGCGAGGCGGGCGGTGGCGGTGGTGACGGCGTTGTTGGTGAAGCGAAGGTTGACGAAGCCGGGTCCGGCGATTTCGACCGATTCCATGGCGGGGTCCTTGCGAAACCAATCTGCGAGTTGGGTGGCGGTGTCGCGGGGTTTGGCCTTGAGTTCTTTGGCGGCCGCCATGGCGAGGTTGGACTGGAAGTGGCCGAAGGACTCATCCTGACATGGTTTGACCCATACGCCGTCGGCGAGGGCGGGGGCGTTGGTTTCGATCCACGGGCGCAAATGGTCGCGGCAATGGATAAGAAGGGAAGGGGATGTCTGGGTCATGTCGGCTCCGGTTGCCGCCCTGCGGCGGTCGGGCCGGGCGCTCAGGCGAAGAGAGACATCAAAGCGTCTGAATCCGTCGCGGCAAGCAGCTTCGTGCGGATCTCGGGTCGGCGGAAAAAGCTGGCGACGGCGGCGATGGTGCGCAGGTGGGTGGCGTAATCCCCGCCCGGAAGCAGAACCAGGAAAAAGATGCTGACCGGATCGCCGTCCGGGGCGTTGCAATGGATGGGGGTTTTGGTGCGGGCGAGCATGGTGACGACCCGGGGGAGGCCATCGACCGGGGTGTGGGGCAGGGCAATGCCGCTGCCGATGGCGGTGGAAATCTTCGCCTCACGGGCTTCAAGAAATTCGAGGACGGAGGTTTGTTGGTCTTTGGGAACGAGTCCGTCGCTCACGAGGCGGTCGATCATCTCAATGAACAACTCCTGGCGGGAAGCGGCTTCGACGTCCAACAGGATCACGTCGGGGTTGGTTTCGGGGAGAGCCATCGTATTCATTTCCATCACATAAGCACGTCTTTCAGCGTGCGCAATCCGTCAAATACAAAAAAATAATCGTGGCGGATGAGCTGCGTAGCGTGGGCGAGGGCGTCTGCGGCGGGGATGGGGCGGGTAGAGAGCCATGCGAGTGTGAGGACGAGCCAGCAGTTGCCGAGGAGAATAACGACCCACGAGAAGAGGTATCCTTGGGAGGCGAAGTCAGGTTGGCGGGTTTTCATGAGGGAGGCGGTGAAGGCGAGGTGATAGCCCCAAAGCAGGCCCCATGCGGCGAGGAAAAGGAATTCGTAGGTGGAAAGTTCGGGGAATATCCACGAGGACAAACCCCAGAGGACGAGGGCGGCGATGGGGTAGAAAGGGATGAGGTAGGGAGAGAGGCTGATCCATGCGGACATTTTGTCGCTGACCACATGGCCGCCGTCTTTGCCGACCTTGAACCCGCTGACTTTGCCTCCGGACATCCAGACCGCGGCGGCGTGGGTGGCTTCGTGGCCGAAGACATAGAGGCTGTGTGGGCGTGGGAGCAGCAGGAACGCGGCGGTGGCGGCGAGGAATCCACCAGCCAGCCATAGCAGCGGGGTCAAAGGGAGGGCGTTGGCGTCCCAAATTTCACCGCCAAGCCACCATGCGAAGCGTGCCGAGGCCGTGAGCAGCGGCAGCAAGGCGAGCGCGACGAGAAATTTCAAAAATTTCATTCCCTTGACAATAAGAAAGTGCGCGCCAAAGTCATGCCCCTTATGGCAAACACGAAATCCGCAGCGAAGCGCGCACGCAGTGCCGACCGCCGCAATTTGATGAACAAGCAGAAAATTTCCCAGGCACGGACACTGGTGCGCAGGTACCAGTCCATCGTGGCATCCGGGAACAAGGAAGATGCGGCGGCGTTGTTGCCACAGGTTCACGCCATCACCGACAAGGCCGTGAAGACCGGTGCGCTGCACCGCAACGTGGCCGCCCGGATCAAGTCCCGCACTGCCAAAGCCCTGGCGAAATAAGACCGCTTTCCCGCTATCCGCACTTGGTGCAGAGATAGGTGGCGAGCACGCCCTGGTTCATCTCCTTGCTGATAATGGTGAATCCCGCGCGGGTCAACAGCCCGTCCACCACCCAGTCATAGGTGGAATGCTCGTCCCGGAAATGCCCCTCGGCGTCCTCCCGGAGGAAATCGCCTCCCGTCTTCATCTGCTTGTCGATGAACCGGGCGATATTCTCCAGGGCACCGGGTTTCTCAATGACGACATCATGCAGATAGAACCGCCCGCCTGGTTGCTCTCCGCCTTGATGTCACGAAAGTCGGCATGACTCGAATCGTAAACACCCACTTCGGACGGACAGCCATAGTCGCGCCCGACCGGCTTGAATTCATCGTATGGCCATGATTGCTTCGTCATTTGGTATACCATATAGCGTGATTCGCAGGAATTCCAGCGGTCCCAGCGCTTTTTAGACGGCCTCTTACTGCCATGGCACTTGCTTGTGTCAGAACTTGAGTCGTGGAGGGCGAGACGCCGTCGAGCTGTAACACAGCTTGCAGTATCTCAGCACCCTTTTCGATGCCGACCCGCCTCATACGGTAATTGGGTCCGAGCACTTGCGGGCGTCCCTCCAAAGCGGCGCAGAGCGCACGCAGTCCAAAGGGCTGACGCGGAGTCTGTTTTGGAGTGCGGGGCTCTGCACCGCTTTGGACAGCCGGAAGACAGCCCGTAAGACCGCACCGCCCCCTCCTCGATGCCGACCCACACCAGTCGCATTTTATATTTGTGAGTCAAGCACGTGCCTGACTCACAAATATTTTTTTCACTCAGGCACCTGCCTGAGTGAAAAACAAAAAATGGAGGAGTGTGGGAGGTCCGTGCTGTAGGTCGAGCGCTCCGCTCGACGACTCGTGGACTCATCATGGTTCACGCGGGAGTCATTCCCCATGGTCGATCCACCGCCCCCTCCGCCTTTGGCGGACCCCGCCGCGCGAAGCGCCCGGCCTACAGATCATCGGAAAGCCTTGCGCGAAGCGCACCACTCATTTCCTGCGGAGCCACGTGATCCCATGACGGGAAACGTGGTCCATGACAGCAATATGCTTATCTGAGGGGAGCGGGGTAAAATTCGGCAGTAGCGGCGACCTCCGAGTCGCCGGGGGCGTGCAACCGTTCAGGTTGCGCAGGGGGCCGGAGGGACGCTGCCACTCGAACGGGGAAAATTTAGTAGCGACGCTTGATCGCTGAACGCAGAACTTCTATCTGCATCCATGGGGTCGGGTGGGGTTGTCATTGCGATTCGAGGTGCTTGAATGGGCTGCTTGACCACTGATGTATTACCAAAATTGATTCAAGGGGGAATGGGTGCGGGTGTATCCGGCTGGAAATTGGCCCGCGCGGTATCGATGTTGGGTCAGCTTGGCGTGGTTTCGGGCACGGCTCTGGATGTGATCCTGGTGCGGCAACTGCAACTGGGCGATCCCGGCGGACATTGGCGACGGGCACTGAAGGCCTTTCCTTGGCCAGAAATTTCGGAGAGGATCGTGCGGGAATTTTACGTGGAAGGGGGCAAGAGGGAAGGGGCACCGTTTCGCAACGGTGGAATGCTGGCCCCGGACGCACCGCGTGCTGTCACTGATTTAACGGTGGCGGGGGCGTTTGCCGCGGTGTTTTTGGCACGTGAGGGACACGGAAATCCGGTGGGGTTCAATCTGCTGGAAAAAATCCAGATGCCGGTGATTTTTGCGTTGTTCGGGGCAATGCTGGCGGGAGTTGATGTGGTGTTGATGGGGGCGGGAATTCCGCGCCAGGTGCCGGGGATTCTGGACGCACTGGCACGCGGTGAGGCGGCGGAATTTCGGGTGGATACGACGGGTGGGGACGGATTCGGGATGCGCGTGGATCCCGCGACGTTTGGTAACGGACCGGTACCGGAGATGAAGCGACCGTTGTTTCTGGCGATTGTCGCCTCGCCGGTGCTGGCGGATCATTTGAAGCGAAAATCGACGGGCGTGGTGGACGGACCGGTGGCCGGGGGGCACAATGCACCACCGCGTGGGGCGTTGCGCTTGGACGATAAGGGCCAACCGGTTTACGGTGAGCGTGACGGGGTGGACCCCGCAAAGTATCGTGCGCTGGGGTTGCCGTTCTGGCTGGCGGGTGGATACGGCAGGGCGGGAGGATTGGCGGAGGCGCTGGCGCATGGGGCTGCGGGTATTCAAGTAGGCACTGCGTTCGCATTTTGCTCGGAGTCGGGCCTGGAC
>CAZTYG010000120.1:0-6505 GCA_964617445.1 uncultured Blastochloridaceae bacterium | reverse complement strand
ATTGGGTGACGGCTACGCGCGCCTCATGAAAGGTGAGGCGTTCGCGCCGGGCGAGGCCGTCCACCAGATCACCCACCCGGTTGTTGCCGTCGCACTGCTCCCATAACTCGCGTCCGAGGGCGTCGAGCCGCACGGTGCGCTCCTGTTTGACGGGAAAAATCCATTTCAGCGGGCCGGCGATCCAGCGGGGGCGGTCCACCCGAACTTTCACCGGCAGAAGTCCGTCGCGTTGAATGCCGATTTCGGCGGCGTGGTTTTTGACAAGGCGCGCGGCCAGCAGGGGTTTCCAGCTTTGCTCCGGAGACGGGGCTGCCGGGCGGTCCGTTTCCTGGCGCGGGGTGGGTTCGCGTCTAAACATCGCCGCCTCCCAAAGCATGGCAGCAACGCAAACGGTGGCCCGGACGGCTGCCGTCCGCTACGGGTGCACCCGGCTCCCGGCCGTCTTCAAAGACCGATTCATGGTGGTAAACGCGCTCATCGACAGGACAGGTCCACGCGGCGGATCGGAAACGCAACGCGCGGGAACGGAGCAAGCGCAGCCGTTTTTTCGGTGGCACCCGGCCCTCCAGCCATTCGATGCGGTGGCCGGCGTGGTCGGTGGAGCCATCGCGTTCCATTTTCCAATCGGGATGGGTTTGGCCGCGCAACCATGCCGCGACAGTTCCAGCCAACCAGTGGCGGACCATGCCCAGGCGGCGGAAGGATTCGCGCGGCCCATCTTCACCCGCGCCGGGTGGAGTGAATCGTACGCGGACCGCACCGGGATGGACCTCGCAGCTTTCCAATTCCATGGCCGAGGGGGCCAGCCAGTCCATTCCGAATGCCTTCCAACGGGCGAGAGGTTCCGCCGCCGCATCAACGGGTATCCAGTCCATGTTTTGCAGGACGGATTCGACAGGCGCCGGGATCGTGCTGTCCCCGGGCGGAAACACAACTTCCAACAACCCGGAGGATTTCGGGAAATAGCGGACATGGCGGGAGAAAGGGGAGTTGTCCTTGCGATAGGCCAGACCCCGCCATGCGCCGTGGCGCAGAGGTGTGATCTGCCGCACAGTGGCGTCCCCTTCCATTTCCCCTTGGTAGTCGCTAATCATTCGTGAAATATCCGGTTCACCGTCCATCGGCCGCCAGATCACCTGCATCCGGTAGCCGTCGCGGTCGGCGAATGTGCAGCGCCCGCGGGAGGCCTGCCTTGCAAACAACAGCATTTCCCAATCGGGCGGGGTGTTGATGTGAATGTGGTTCCATATCCAAAGGCGCATGATGGGTTATCCGGGGAGGATGCCGAAGGTTTCCGGAAGTTCCCCGGTGATAAAGTAATAAATCCAGCCGATGGCGATGGGAACACCGCCGCCCAGAAGGTCGCCGGCCAGCAGTCCGAACATCATCGGCTTGAGTCCGTGGTAGGCGGGCTCGCCGCCGTATTTGGTGACGACTACTTTGATAAACCAACCCAGCAGGAAGGAGAAGGCCACCATGGTTCCCGCGTAGCTGCAGAACACCAGGAAGAAGACGGGATGGACGGGCCACTTGGCGAATCGCAGCCTGCCGATGGTGAACGCGAGCACCAGCCCCAGTCCGACGACAAAGCTGATCAGGCTGGTGCGGTCCGCGCTGACCGCGGTGATCCGTGACCAGCCGGAGACGTTCTCGGAATCCTCCAGCAGACCTTGGGCGTCGAGTCGCTGTTTGAATTTGACAGTCTCGTCAAAAGAAAGCTTGGGCACATGCATGGTGCCCCAGGTGTCGTCCATGCGGGCACCGTGATTGTATTGGTAGAAAAGAGTCATAGGCAACGCAACGCCCAAGCCAACGATGATCGCAAGCGCCGCAGCACCCGCCCCGCGACTGATTTGAATTTTGCGGATTTCCATCATTTTGAGCGCGTTCATGACATACGGGGTGAACGCCTCGCGCGGATCGACCATGAATAGAACCGAGACCAGGAAAAGAATGACAATTGCCTCCGGCCCCAGTGCGCGCGCACCGAGCAGGCCGACCAGCATCGCCGACGGCAGCCACCAAGGCTGGAAGAAAAAGAGCCCGGTTTCGGCGATCACACGTGCCATGACGACAAAAAAGACCATGAATACAATGGCCAGAAGCACAGCCAGTTGCCAGTCCAGACCGATATAGACCAGTCCGCCGACAAAAAGCGCGGCGGAGATGAAGTAGATGCGCGCACCCCAGACGGAGTCCATGGTCACTTCTTTGCTGCCGGTCAGACCGACGGCCATGCGCACGGTATTCCAGTAGTAGTGGCGTCCGGTGTAAAGCAGGCCCATAAAGATGCCCACGAATGCACCGGAAACGACAAAGCGTTCCGGTGCCTGGTGGCCGCCGCCGCTTAGGGAGACTCCCTGGCTGGTGAAAAAGGCCTTGATGAAGGGATAGAGCATCGGTGCGGTACCGATCGCCAGACTGACCTCGGCCGCCAGAAAATAAGCGATGGCAAGGAATGAAAAATAAAGCCGGAAATGGTACGCGCCAATATTCTCCGCCTGCAGTGCGGGAGCGTTGGAGAACAGCGGGCGGAAATCAAAGTCGGTGGGAATTTTTACCAGCGAGGGAAACCAGACAAAGGCGTAGTTGTTGAAATGGATGGTGACAACGATGCCGGCCGCGATCCAGAATAACGGACTTCGAAACACCGATCCTTTGCTCTCCCCTTCCTTGGGAATCAGGGCGTCGGCGAATTTCGCCAGAGGGTAGGGCAGTTGCTCGTGTTCGGACCATTGCCGGTGGAAAACCAGGCAGAGACCCAGGAATCCGATGTAGAAAAACAACAACATCGGGACCCAAAACCATAATGTATGGGTCCATGCCTCCCATGGAATGTCGCCGAACCCGACCCAGTCCTGGCCCCGCTTCAGCCCCTGAATGTAGGCATTGAGATGCACATCATTCTCACCGGGATCGGCGAGCATCTGTTCCGGGGTGTATTCGAGGATGTTGTGACGCTGCCAGCCGACCTCGCTTTTATTATAGTGGTGCGGCAGCATCTGGATACCGGTCATGGTCCGCATCATGCCCGAACCGGGGAAGGTGCTGGCGCACAATACCATAGCGAGAATGACGACCAGTTCCCTCCCGTTTAACATCAGACCACGTCCCAAACGCGCCAGCAACGGGTTGAACAGGACCAAGAAAACCAGCAGGCTGCCGTAAATAATCAGGGGCATGTGATTGCCCACCATGTAGGTCTGGCGCAGGATGTTGTCGTTGAAATAGGTAAGGCTGTTGATCAGCACCACCCCGACTAAGCCGATGAATATCGCGCGCAGTGTCATTTCATATATCCCTGTGCGGGTGCGTCTCGCCCGCTGGTAATAAGTGCTGTGAAATTAGCCACTCAGTTGCCTTTGCCTAGAAAAAATGGCGTGTTTGCCGATTTTTTCTTTTCGGCGTACCGGCGCGGATGCCAAACGTGGTGGGGGAGGCCTTAAAATTCAAAGTGGAACGGCTGCAAACGTTCCACCAATGTCCGTACCGCGCGCGTTTCCTCTTCTTCTCCGGAAGCGCTGAAGGTCACGCTGAACCGGACATAACGCCCGGCATCGTCCCACGGAACTGTGGAGATCAGGTGCTCGCGGATCAGCCACTGGGAAAAATCCTCGGCGGTTTGGAACTCATGTATGGCCGAACCGTTGGTGGCGGACTTCGGTGCCCGGACATAAACAAAAAACGACCCGGCCGGTTTGGCTGCTGGAAAGCCCAGTCCTTGAAGCGCGGGCACCAGCAGGTCCATGCGTCGGGAATACTTGGCGGAGATTTTTTCTGTGATCCTGGGGTTACGGAACGCGTGGGCGGCGGCATGCTGGACCGCCAAAAACTGTCCGGAGTCGGTGTTGTCCTTCACGTCGCCGTAGGCTTTCACGATCAACTCGTTGCCCGCCACAAAACCACAGCGCCAGCCGGTCATGTTGAAGGTCTTGCTGGTCGAGTG
Source organism: uncultured Blastochloridaceae bacterium (assembly GCA_964617445.1). Lineage (GTDB taxonomy): Bacteria > Verrucomicrobiota > Verrucomicrobiia > Methylacidiphilales > CAZTYG01 > CAZTYG01. Next base: position 2,559 of record CAZTYG010000120.1, on the reverse strand, counting down.
CAGTTCGATGCCCACTTCCATTGCGCCGGGGGTGGCCAGAAAACTCAGCGGTCTGCCCTCGAACACCAGCGCTGCGTAGGCGGCGTCGTGAATGACCACAAGCCGGTGTCTTTTGGCAAACTCCACCACTCGTGCGAAGAATTCCGGAGTCGCCCCCGCGCCGGTCGGGTTGTTGGGATAGTTGAGCACGAGCACCTTGGCTTTTTCTAAAATGACGGCCGGGATGGAGTCCAGGTCGGGCAGAAAATGGTTGGCCTCTGTCAGCGGTAGGTTGTGGACGATGCCCCCGTAGTATTTGGCGTGGGTGCCAAAGACGGGGTAACCCGGCGTGGTCATCAGTACCACATCGCCGGGATTGATAAACGCTGCGGGCAAAATGCTCAACGCCGCCTTGGAACCGATGGAGTGCAAAATCTGGCTGTCGGGGTCGAGTGTCACGCCACAGACCTTTTGCATATATTCCGCCGCCGCCCGGCGCAGGACGGTTCCGCCGTTATCGGCGTATCCACGGTTCTCCGCCTTGCGGGCCTCGGTGCCAAGGACTTCGACCACTTCCGGGAACGCCATCTCATCCGGCTCGCCCACGCCCAGATCAAAAAGCTCCATGTCCGGACGCGCTTCTTTGGCCGCTTTTTTCGCGCGTTTGATTTTCTCGAACTTGTAGATCGCCGTGTCCAGGCCGTAGCGGCTGCCGCCGATCCTCTCGGCGAATAAGTTTTGAATGTGGGAACTGCTCATATACTCTCCATTTTTTCGGGTTGAAGCGATGAAAACTAGGACAAGTCCCCGGCAAATGCAACGAGAAGCCCTGACCTGGCGACGCCGCGGCCTGCGGGTCGTCCTGGTGCCCACCATGGGTGCCCTGCACGAGGGTCACTTGAGCCTGGTCCAACGTGCCCGCCGCGCCGCCGACATCGTGGTCATGAGCATCTACGTCAATCCCACCCAGTTCGGCCCCGGCGAGGATTTTCAACGCTATCCCCGCCCCGCCGCCCGCGACGCCCGCCTCGCGCGTGAGGCCGGGGTGGATGTCCTCTTCCAACCCGCCCAATTATACCCCAAGGACTGGTCCACCGCCGTGCGCGAATCAGACATGTCCGCAGGCCGCTGCGGACGCAGCCGTCCGGGGCACTTCGACGGCGTCTGTACCGTCGTGCTCAAACTCTTCCAGATCATCCAGCCCACCGCCGCCGTCTTCGGTCAGAAGGACGCCCAGCAATGCGACGTCATCGAACGCATGGTGCGCGACCTCGACGTACCGGTGAAGATTATCCGTGCCCCCGTCATTCGCGACGCCCGCGGCCTCGCACTCAGTTCCCGCAACGTTTTCCTCTCTGCCGACGAATACCGGACCGCCGTCGAATTCGCGCGGGTACTCAAACAATGCGCCCCGGCGGGCGGCCGTAAACCGGCCGTCTTGGCGACCCGGACCGCCGCCGCCCTCGCACGAATTCCGGGGCTGGAGGTCGATTATGTGGAGGCCGTTGGCGGACGGTTGTGCGCTGCGGTCCGGGTGGGGCGGACAAGATTGATCGACAATGTCGCGATACGCGGTATGCAGAGCCGTTGCTCATGCTGAGATTGCCCGTTCTTTTTGATCTGCTGCGGCGTACGGCGCTCGGTGCCGTGCTTGTGTCCGTGCTGTGCGCCCCTTTGGTCGCGCAGGATTGGGAGGAAGTCCGCCACGGCAGTCGCGTTTACTTCACCCTCCGTTCCGTCTGCGAGTTTTACCACTTTCGTGTCCCGACCGTCCCCGACCAAGATTGGGTCGAAACCTCCGGCCCGCAGGGCACCATCCGCCTCCAGCTCAACAGCCGGGACATCTACCTCAACGGTCGCCGCATGTGGCTCAGCTTTCCCATCATCCGTCCCGATGGCGGGCCGGTCCTCATCTCCAAGCTCGATGTCACCCATCTCATCGATCCCATCATTCGCCCCGAGTCCGCCGTGCCCCGCCGCCCCGTGCGCGGCGTTGTGATCGATCCCGGCCACGGTGGCAGTGACCGTGGTGCGCGCAGCGCCTCCGGCTACACCGAAAAAGAGGCCAATCTCGACACCTCCCTCCGGCTCGAAACCATTCTCAAAGAGGCCGGTATGCCGGTCGTCATGACCCGCCGCCGCGACGTTTTTCTCAGCCTCGAGGAGCGCGCCGCCATCGCCAACCGCTACCGTGACCACATCTTTCTCAGTGTCCACTACAACGCCGGTCCCCCCGGTGTCCATGGTGTCGAAACCTACGCCATGACCCCCGCCGGCGCCGGTTCCACATCGGCCGGCGGACGCGTCACCGCCTCCGACTTGCAGGGCCACGAAGGCAACAAACACGACCTTCACAACATCCTGCTCACCGACATCGTCCACCAGGAAATCAGCAAAATGCACACCCGCGCCGGCGACCGCGGTGTCAAACGTGCCCGCTTCGTAGTCCTGCGCCGTGTCGAAATTCCCGGCACCCTCATCGAGGGCGGATTCATGAGCGCCCCCGTCGATGCCCGCCTCATTCAGAGCGCATCCTACCGCCAAAAAGTGGCCGAGGCCGTCGCCCGCGCCGTCTTTCGT
>CAZTYG010000119.1:2575-6508 GCA_964617445.1 uncultured Blastochloridaceae bacterium | reverse complement strand
CCCAGGTAATTCCAAGGAAAGCCGGAGAACAACCAGCCGCGCACCCATTCCAGGCCGGTCCACAAGAAGGCGGCGTTGAACGCGCGGATCAGAATGTAGGAGGCAGTGATGCGGGAGGGCATGATGCCGGCGATCTCGCGGAACCCCAGCAGCCAGACAGCCGGGTAGAGGGCAAGATAGAGAGCCATCAATAACCAGCCGACGAGAGTCACCTGAGTGAACCAGAACAATGAGGAGGCGGCGTGGAGCACGCCGGCGGCATAACCCCAACCGAGTGCCTCCATCCGGCCGGGGGTGCATAGCAGCACCCAGCAACTCCACGGCATCAGCACCAACCAACCGGTCCAGGGCTGTTCGAATGGCGGGAACGAAAGCGTCCACAATAGCGCCGTCGCCAGCGCGGCGACCGCGCCCGGCCAGTGCGTGAGAACCGAAGTCCGCAGCCGCCCGCTTGATACGTTCGTTTGCATGCCAGTCCATCAAGCTGGACCCCCTGCGGCGGCTGACAACGCAGAAATCGGAGGTGCCCACATTCATATCGGAAGGGGCTCTGGAGCACTAGTCCGTCGTTTGTCGAAGTCATACTCGCATGCGCGGTGCGTGATTGGATGGAACTTGACTACTGGTCATACCATTATAGCAAGGGGGATGATGCAGCGGACTACGACGGCGACAGTGGACGCGATGGTAGCTACTGATCAGCGCTGAACGCCACACTCAAGCCCCGCGCCAATGAAACTCATCGTTTTCGACGACGACCCCACCGGCACGCAGACCGTGCATGGCATCCCCGTTTTTACCCGCTGGGATAGCGGGTGCCTGCGGGAAGCCCTGCTCGATCCCGCGCGCACGGTTTTTGTTCTCACCAACTCACGCGCACTTGATGAGGACGGCACGCGGGAGTTGCACAAAACCCTGATGGCCAACCTGCTGGCTGCGGCTGCGGCGACCTCGGTGGAGTTTGAAATCATCAGCCGCGGCGACTCGACCATGCGCGGTCACTTCCCGTTGGAGACCGCCGTCATTCGCGACGCCCTTGCCCGCGCGGGCAGACCCGTGGACGGGGAGCTGCTGATCCCGTTTTTCGAGGAAGGCGGGAGGGTCACCATCGGCGATGTCCATTTTGTGCGCGAAGGCGGCAAGCTGGTGCCAGCCGGGGAGACTGAGTTCGCCCGCGACGCGAGCTTCGGGTATCGCAGCTCCAACCTGCGCGAGTGGATCGAAGAAAAAACCGGTGGTGCGATAGCCAGTGGCGAAGTCGCATCGGTGGCACTGGAAACGATGCGCAACGGCACCACCGGCGACATCGGCGCTATTCTGCTTGGTTTGCGGGATGGCCGCCCTTGTGTGATCAATGCCGAGACTTACGCCGATCTCGAACGTTTCTGCGCAGGCCTGCGCGAGGCCGTCGCCGACGGGAAGCGTTTTATTTACCGCACTGCGGCGTCGTTCGTCCGGGTTTACAGCGGCATCTCCGCGCGCGGCCCCCTGAGCCGGGAAGAGATCACCGGCGGCGCGGCGGGCCCCGGCTTGGTGGTTGTCGGCTCCCATGTCAATAAAACCACCGCGCAACTTGAATTGCTGCTGGGTCTGGAGACGGTTGGCGGTGTGGAGCTGTCCGTGCGTGACGTGTTGGAGCGCGGGGAGGAGGCAGCGACGGAGGACGTGCTTGCACGTGCATTGGCGGTTTTTGACAGCGGCAAAACGCCGGTGATCTACACCTCCCGCGAGTTGGTAACCGCCGCGACCGGCGGGGCCGGGGCGCATCTGGAACTATCCGCGCGGGTATCGCGGGCGCTGGTGGCGGTGGTGAAGAAGTGGCCGCGGCGTCCTGCGTGGCTGTTGGCCAAAGGCGGCATCACCTCCAGCGACACCGCCGTTCACGGCCTGGACATCCGCCGCGCTGAAGTGCTCGGTCCGGTGCGTCCCGGCATTCCCGCGTGGCGATGCGGCCCCGAGAGCCGTTTTCCCGGCATGACCTACATCGTGTTTCCTGGAAACGTCGGCGACGCCGCTACGTTGCGGTCCATCGTGGATGACATAACATGATTTCGAGGTTTCAAAGGACGAACCCATGATGAAACTCACAGGAATTTCAGATGAGGCCGGGGCCTCCATCGAGAAAATGAAAACAGCTCTGCGCAATGCGGAAATACTCGGCACCCGGCAGATGCGCATCATGAGCTATCCAAACGGGGGACTTGCGGATGACTCATGGCATGCGGAAGCACTCCGGCGGGTTCGGTATTTGGGTGAAATGGCGGCGGATACAGGGGTAACACTGCTGTTGGAGAATTGTTCCGGCTGGGCGGCATCCACTCCGGAACGATTCGCGGCTTTTTTTGAGGAATTGAAGACACCATCGATCCGTGCCGTCTATGACACGGGCAATCCCGCCTCCCATCATGCAGGGGAAGCGCGGGTCAAAGATTGGTTCGATGCGGCCAAGCCATACATTTCCCACGTGCACATCAAGGATCATACGGGGCGGGCTGAGAATGTGAATCCGACCCACCTCTGGCCGGGAGAGGGGGTGTGCCGCGTGCGTGAAACTTTGGAGGAACTGGCCTGCTCGGGCTATGATGGCTTTTTATCCATCGAACCGCACATGGGTATCGCCGCCGGGTACACATCACGTTTCACAACCTACGTTGAATACGGCAGACGTTTGCAACACCTACTTTCCCCAATTCGGGAACCGGGGGTGGACCCAATGTGATTTTTATGAAAGAAATATCCGCCAACCCGCCTCTTGATGTGGTCCATCGCCATCCCTCCAATCCCATTCTCAGCGCCTGTGATGTGCCCTATCCGTGCGGGCTGTTGTTCAATGCGGGGGTGGCAAAATATCAGGGCCGTTATGTCATGGTCTTCCGCAATGATTATGGTTCGACCAGCGGAGAGGAATTTCAAAAAGAGCGGGCGGCCGGACGTTCCGGCTTTGACGGAACCAATCTCGGCCTGGCCTTCAGTGACGATGGCCTGGCATGGTCGGTGGAACCCCAGCCCTGCATCACCTTGGAACAGGCCCGGCAACTGATCGCCCCGCTGATGCCGGATAAAAACACGGCGGAAGAACTGCAGCGTTTTTATGATCCACGGCTCACGGTCGTGGAGGGGCGTGTGTATATGTGTTTCGCCATCGACACCGCGCACGGCCTGCGCGGCGGGGTGGCGGTGACGGAGGATTTCGAGCGTTGGGAAGTGCTTTCGGCCTCCGTGCCGGACAATCGCAACATGGTGCTCTTTCCGGAGAAGATCGACGGTCATTTCTGCCGTTTCGAGCGTGCGGTCAACACCTACGGCGGCAACACCCTGTACGAAGACCAGGCGATGATGTGGTGGAGCCGTTCGCCCGATCTGCGGCATTGGGGTTTTTCCCAACATGTGCTGGCCACCAAGTCGATCCCATTTGCCAACAGCAAAATGGGGCCCGGCGCGCCGCCGGTGCGCACAGAGCGGGGATGGTTGACGACGTTTCACGGCGTTTGGCGGGATGATACGCGTGGGAAAAACGGCTGGGAGGACCGGTGGCCGAAAATATACCGTGCCGGGATCATGCTCACCGACCTTGATCGGCCGTGGAAAATTCTGGGCATGAGTCGGCGTCCCTTGATTTCACCCGAAGCATGGTATGAGACAGGCAGGAACGTGCCCGAAGGACGGTCATTTGACGGTTTTCGGAACGACGTGATCTTTCCTGGCGGCATGATCCTGGAGGACAGTGGAGAGGTGAAAATCTATTATGGCGGGGCCGACACTGTGGAGTGTCTGGCCACCGCGCATGTGGATGATTTGATCGGTGCTTGCCTGTCGCATAGCTAACGCGGAACACGACCGATTGGAGGAGGCGTTGACCGGGGCGGTGCGGGCGTTTAGTTTCTCCCGATGAGCAGAAACGCATTGGGCAAGGGATTGGGGGCATTGATGGGC
>CAZTYG010000119.1:1927-2565 GCA_964617445.1 uncultured Blastochloridaceae bacterium | reverse complement strand
GTGACTTCGCCGCAACCGGACGCGCAGCGTGGGGAGAGTATTCGCCCGCTGCCGGTGGGTCAGATCGTTCCCAGCCCTTATCAGCCGCGCAAGGTATTTCATGCCGCGCAACTCGATGAGCTGGCCGATTCGATCAAGGAACTGGGCGTGATTCAGCCGTTGATTGTGCGGCAGGTGGGGACCAAGTATGAGTTGATCGCGGGGGAGCGGCGCTGGCAGGCGGCGAAAAAAGCGGGGTTGAAGCAGGTTCCGGGCATTGTGCGCAAGGTGGAGGACCTGGAGGTGATGGAGATCGCACTGGTGGAGAATTTACAGCGGGCCGATCTCAATCCGATCGAGGAGGCCGAGGGTTATGCGCGGTTGATGGAGACGTTTGGGCTGACGCAGGAACAGGTGGCGCAAAAGGTGGGCAAGAGCCGCACGGCGGTTACCAACGCGCTGCGGCTGCGCAATCTGGCCGCCGATGTGAAAGACATGCTTTCGGGCGGGCAGTTGAGCACCGGCCATGCCAAGGTGTTGTTGGGCCTGCCCGCCGCCGCGCAGCAGAGCGCGGCGATGCGGCGGGTGGTGAAGGAGGGGATGTCGGTGCGCGAGACCGAACGGCTCACCCGGCTGATCGAACAGGTGCTGGACCTGGA
>CAZTYG010000119.1:0-1917 GCA_964617445.1 uncultured Blastochloridaceae bacterium | reverse complement strand
AGCGACGACGAGACCGAACGGCTGGTGGCGGGGATGTTGCAGGGATCGGGCGCGGGGCCGAAAAAAGGCAGGGCGGGCGGCAAGTCCGGGGCGTCCGCCGACTGGCGCGATCTGGAGCTGCGGCTGCAACGGTCGCTCGGAACCAAGGTCCGGATTGTCGGCACCCACGACAAAGGCAGGCTGGAAGTGGATTACTACAACGCGGGCGATCTGGAGCGTCTGCTGGACACCCTCGGAGTGAAGGCCGATTAAGCCGCCCGGAGGCGTTTCCACCAGTCCCATGCCCGGACGCATCCAACTTCTCGACGACCGCACGGCCAACCGGATCGCGGCTGGCGAGGTAGTCGAGCGGCCCGCCTCGGTGGTCAAGGAGTTGCTCGACAACGCGCTGGACGCCGGGGCGCGGCGGGTGGAAATCGAGACGCGCCGCGGTGGCAAGCAGCTGATCCGGGTGACTGACGACGGGTCGGGAATGGGATACGAGGACGCGTTGATGTCGATCGAGCGCCATGCCACCAGCAAAATCCATGACGCCGAAGACCTGGATCGGGTGGCGACGCTGGGGTTTCGCGGTGAGGCGCTGCCGAGCATCGCCTCGGTTTGCAAATTCCGGATGCTGACACGCGAGGCCTCCGCGCTGGCGGGAACGGAGATCGTGATCGATGGCGGCAGGTTGGTGGCCGCGCGGGAGGCGGGTTGCGCGCCGGGCACGCAGATCGAGGCGGCCTCTTTGTTCCACCATGTGCCGGGTAGGCGCAAATTTTTGCGCGCCGACGCCACCGAGCGGGCGCACATCGACCAGGTGGTCAAGCTCACAGCGATGACGCGTCCGGAGACGGCGTTTTCGGTGCGGCATGACGATGGCGAAGAGCAGAAGTGGCCCGCGTGCGGGGACGGGAACCGGGCGGCGCGATTGGCGCAAATTCATGGTCCCGCGTGGCTGCGCGACATGGTGGAGGTGGAGACCTCGGCCGACGGAATGCGGCTGTCCGGCTGGGTGGGGGGACCGGGGGTGAGCCGGAGTTCCCGCCAGGAACATTACCTCTTCGTCAACGGCCGCCCGGTGCAGAGCGCGCCGCTGAATTTTGCGATTCTGGAGGGCTACCGGCAGACGTTGGTGAGGGGAAGGTTTCCGGTGCTGGCGTTGTTTCTGGAGGTGGAGCCGTCCGATCTGGATGTGAATGTGCATCCTGCCAAGCGCGAGGTAAGGTTCCGGCGGGAGTGGGAGGTGCGCAGTTTTGTGGCGGCGGCTGTGTGGGAGGCGTTGCGGTTGGGTTCGTCACCCGCGGGCGGCGGGGGCCTGAAAATGGAGGCTGCGGCAGACTCTGGCGGAAATGTGGCAACGGGCGGGGAGGAAGTGCCGACGCCGACGGCGCTGCCGCCACGGCAGTCGAGTTTTTTACCCGGTTCGGAATCCAGGCCACGTCTGTCGAGTCGGATGCCGGTTGCGGCAGCGGTGGATGCGGCTGCGGGTGGGGCTGGGGTGTCCGATCCGCCACCGGCGCGGTCGCACGACCTGGAGGTGGTGGGGTTGATGCTGGACCGTTACGTCATGGCGGAAAGCCCGGAGGGCCTGGTGCTGGTGGATTGGAGGGCGGCGCGGGAGCGGATCGTGTTCGAGGAGTTATTGGAGCAGTTCCGGCGCGAGACCCCGGTGGGTCAGCGTTTGTTGCAGCCGGTGACGGTGGAGTTGGGGGCGGCAGCGGCGGAGCTGGTCCGGGAGCGGGAGCAGATGTTTCGAGCGGCCGGGGTGGGGCTGGCGCACATGGGCGGCAACACGTGGATGATCGACGCTCTGCCGCCGATGACCGACGCGGGGGATATTGCCGCATGGTTTGCCGAGGCGGCCGAGGAACTGGCGGAGGGCGGCCGGGCGCGTGAAGATGAGGAGACACTGGCGCGGGTGCTGGGTCGTCG
>CAZTYG010000118.1:4056-6549 GCA_964617445.1 uncultured Blastochloridaceae bacterium | reverse complement strand
CGACGCCGGCGGGGAGTTTGCCGGGGATGCTGTCCAGTCCCTCGATGCGGGCGACTTCCTCGACGAGATCAATCTCACGGGTGAGGTCGGGGCGGTGGGTCGGAATGTTCCACGCGCCGTCTTGTTCGGTGCAACCGAGCTGGGTGAGGATGGCGCGGACGCGGGCGGGCGAAACATCGACACCCAGAGTCCGACGGAGAGCGGAATCGCGCAGGGTGACAACGGTGTGTGGCAGTTCTATGGGTGCGGTTTCCAACGGCGGGCCGACGGGGATGGCACCGCAGAGCTCCTCGAGGAGTTGTCCGGCACGCGCAAGGGCGGCGTCCACCAAGGCGGGATCGATGCCGCGCTCAAAGCGGTAGGAGGAGTCGCTGATGAGGCCGAGGCGGCGTGATGTGCGGCGAACGGTGCCGGGATGGAAGCGGGCGCTTTCAAGGAAAACACGGGTGGTGCGTTCGGTGACACCGGTGGTTTCCCCGCCCATCACCCCGGCCAACGCGACGGCACGGGAGGCGGCGGCGATGACCAGATCGGAGTCCTGCAATTCGTATTCTTTGCCGTTGAGCGCGGGGAATTTCTCCCCAGGCCGTGCGCGGCGCGCGGTGAGGGTCTCGCCCTGAAGAAGATCGGCGTCAAAACCGTGCAAAGGCTGGCCGAGTTCAAGCAGGACGTGGTTGGTGATATCCACGACGTTGTTGATGGGGCGGAGGCCGACGGCTTCGAGACGCACAGCCAGCCACGCGGGGCTGGGGCTTACTCTCACATTTTCGTAGAGACGTCCGGTGTAACGCGGACAGGCCGCGGGGTCGGTGGAAGCGACGGTCCAACCTCCGCCGGCAGAACCTGCGGCGGGAGTGGTGGCAGGCCAGGGAAACGCGACAGGTTCCGCACCGAGGGCGGCAAGTTCCCGGGCGACACCGAAATGGGAAAGCAGGTCGGCACGGTTCGGGGTGACTTCCAATTCCAGCACGGTGTCGCCTTTGAGTATCTCCGTGATGGGACGGCCCACCGGGGTGTCGGCGGGCAGAAGGAGCAGGCCCTTCTCATCGCCGGGCACCTGAAGTTCGGGAGCCGCGCACATCATGCCGCTGGATCGTTCGCCGCGCAGCTTGGAGTCCTTGATGACCATGCCGGAGGGCATGGTGGTGCCGGGCAGGGCGAGCGGGACAATGTCGCCGACGTTGAAGTTGGAGGCACCGCAGACGATCTGACGCGGAATTCCGGAGCCGTCGTCCACTTGGCAGAGGCGAAGGCGGTCGGCATTGGGGTGTTTGTCAAAGGAGAGGACACGGGCGGTGACGACACCATCGACGCGGCAGCCGGTGCGGTGCACGGCCTCCACTTCGGTGCCACTCATGGTGAGTTTTTCCACCAGCTCGTCCTCGGTCCAGGACCATCGGCAATATTCTTTGAGCCAGGAGAGTGCGATCTTCATAAATCTTTTAAACCACGAATGGACACGAATTAAAAATCAACGGCTCCGCTTCGTTATCGTTGTCCGAAACCATTCGTGTCCATTCGTGGTTTCCATCCGGGGGTTAAGCGGTTTGTGGCAGGGCGCGGGTGGCGACTTCGGTTTGAATGCGGGCGAGAAAGTCGTCGAAGGGGACGGCACCCTCGTCGCCCTTGACGCGCGAGCGGACGGCAACCTGGCCGGCCTCCATCTCGCGTTTGCCGATAACGAGCATGTAGGGAACTTTTTCGAGTTGGGCGCGGCGGATTTTTGCACCCATTTTATCGGCATGTTCGTCGATGGAGGCGCGCAGGCCGGCTTCGCGCAGGCGGGTTTTGAGGGCGCGGGCGTGGTCGGTTTGGGCGTCGGTGATGGGGATGAGGCGAACCTGTTCGGGGGCCAGCCAGACGGGGAAGGCACCGGCGAAATGCTCGATGAGCAGGCCCATGAAACGTTCGATGGAACCGAAGACGGCGCGGTGGATCATGACAGGGCGCTGTTTGGAGCCGTCGGGGGCGGTGTATTCGAGTTCGAAGCGTTCCGGCAGGCTGAAATCCACTTGAATGGTGGCCAACTGCCAGCTGCGGTCGAGAACGTCGAGGGCGATGAAGTCGAGTTTGGGTCCGTAGAAAGCGGCCTCGCCGAGACCGGTGGTGTGATCGATTTTTAACTCGTCCACAACTTCGCGGATGACGTCTTCGGCTCGATCCCAGTCGGCGTCGGCACCGACGTATTTGCCCGCGCGATCCTCGGAACGCAGGGAAACGCGGCATTTGGTGGTCAGTCCGAAGACCGCCATCACTTCGGTGATGAGCTTGAGGCAGCCCTTAAACTCGTCCTTGAGCTGGTCCGGGGTGCAGAAGATATGGCCGTCGTCCTGGGTGAAGCCGCGGACGCGGACCAGGCCGTTGAGTTCGCCGGATTGCTCCATGCGGTAAACGGTGCCGAATTCCGCGTAGCGCTGCGGCAGATCGCGGTAACTGCGCGGATCGTTCATGTAGGCCTGGATGTGCATCGGGCAGTTCATCGGCTTGAGCAGG
>CAZTYG010000118.1:0-4046 GCA_964617445.1 uncultured Blastochloridaceae bacterium | reverse complement strand
CGCTCTTCGATCTTCAGCGGGTCATACATGCTCTCCGCGTAGTAGGGGTAGTGACCGGAAGTTTTATAGAGATCGATGGAGCCGATGTGCGGGGAATAGACCGGCTCGTAGCCGGTAGCATCGAGTTTTTCGGTGATGAGATTTTCCAGTTCACGGCGGATGTGGGCACCGTTGGGGAGCAGGACCGGCAGACCACTGCCGACACGGCTGTCCACCAGGAAGAGCTTGAGTTCCGCGCCGAGCTTGCGGTGGTCGCGTGCTTTGGCCTCCTCCTGACGCTTGAGGAAGGCGTCCAGTTCCCCCTGTTCGGGAAAGGCGGTGCCGTAAATGCGCTGGAGCTGCTTGTTTTTTTCGTCGCCACGGTGGTAGGCACCGGCGATGGAGAGGAGCTTGAAGGCGGGAATGACACCGGTGGAGGGCAAGTGGGTGCCGGCGCAGAGATCGAGAAAATCGCCGTTGCGGTAAAAGCTGATGGTCTCGCCATCGGCAATGTCGGCCAAGCGACCCAACTTGTAGCGGTCTTGGCCGAACTCCCGGAGCTTGTTTTCGGCTTCGGCGCGGGGACATTCGATGCGCTCGAATTTCTGATCCTCGGCGATGATCCGTGCCATTTCCTCCTCGATACGGGCGAGGTCGTCGGTAGTGAAGCGGTGGTCGAGATCAAAGTCGTAGTAGAATCCGGTTTCCGTGGGCGGGCCGATGTCAAGCTGCACGTCCGGGTGGAGCCGGCGCACAGCAGTGGCCAGGACATGGGCACAGGAGTGGCGGAGTTCTTCCAAGGGGCTCATCGTTTTCATGGTCGAGCCGAAAAGGGTAGCCTCCCCCACCCCGCCCGGTCAACCGGAGAGAAACATCATCTTTCCCCGCATGTGGCGTGAAAATTTTCCGGTTATGTTTGTTCCACATAGACAGTAGGAGTCGTTTGCACTATTTTATCATCATGCAACAACCCCGGCCCATCGGTTCAGCGGAGAAAAAGTCGTCCAGTAAACTCAGCTTTGGAGCATTCGGTGTATCACTGATCCTGCATGTCTCGATATTTCTTTTGGTCGGCAGTTATGTAATGTTCGAGGGCGTCGTGCCGCGCAGTCCGTTTGTGGGAACCATCGCCGCACCCGCGGACGTGAGCGAAATCATGGACATCCCGGATATCACCGATGAAATGCCGATGCCGGAGATGATGGATATGCCGGTAACTGAAGCATCGTCCGCGGCCGCCGAACAAACTTCACCCATGGATTTGATCATCAGTTCCGCGCCTTCGACCACCTTCAGCCTGCCTCCTGTAGGCAGTGGACCCACCATCAACCCCAATATAGGCGCTGGTTCCGGGGGGTCGGGCACAGGTCAGGCCAGGGGCCCGTCCACCGCGCGCGCAGCCGGCAGTCTCTTTGGAGCCCGCGATGTCATTTCCGGCGCTTTGGAAGGCACCATGTACGACTTGAAGCAGAACCGCAGAGGGCAACCCACCAATGTCAATCCGGGAAGCTACAACAATATCCTGAAAGAGTTCTTTCGAAGAGGTTGGAATACGAAAGTGATGAAGGATTATTTTGCAGTCGAGCAAAAGCTATACCAAACCCAGTTTTACGCACCGATTATCAATGCCGATCAGGCGCCCAAGGCTTTTGGTGTGGAAGGCGTGGTCAAACCATCATTGTGGGTGATCCATTACGTCGGCACTGCGGCCGCTCCGGCGAGCGGTCGCTTTCGTTTCGTGGGTTACGCGGACGACAATATCATCGTTCGTTGGGACGGACGCGACGTGCTGGACGGCTCCCGCTCGGCGGTGGGCTTTCACAACGACATCGGCCAAGTGGCCGAAGTCCGCGATCAGGAAATCAAGCAAAGCCACAAAGCCGGCAACGGTCATATGGCCTACGGCCCCTGGATCAACATGCAAAAAGGTGTGGTAGCCCCGGTCGAAATTCTGGTTGGCGAACGCCCGGGTGGCAACTTGTGTTTCTATTTAATGATTCAACAGGAGGGGGTGGAGTACCAAAAGGACAACGCCGGAAACCCGGCTCTTCCGCTCTTCCGGCTGGCCCCGTCCAGTCGGCGTGATGACGAGGCCTTGATGCGCGGCACGAATCCACCCCGTATCGCGCGCGAGCAAGTCAGCTTCGGATCGGGTTGAACCTGATGGCTGGGGTCGATTGACGAATAAGTGCCCGCCTTATTCGTTCCCCGGACACAAACGCAGTCCATCCACAAGCTGACCGATCAGCCTGCCCGCCAAATCGGGATTGATAATTCCTGTGTTGATCACCAAGTGGTACTGCTTGGGATCCTCGGGTTCGATGTTGAAATAGCGCAGCAAAAATCGGCGGCGCGCTTTGTCCGTACGGTCCACGTAAACGCATGCCTCACGATGGGTAAGCTTCATCCAGGAGCGGACGTGGTCCACTCGGATGTTCCGGGGAGCTATCAAGCGGATATGAACGGAATGAGGGAGGTCGGCGGCAATGACATGGGCAGCCCTTCCAATCAGAACCACTCCACCCTCCACCGCCAATCGCCTAACCGTCTGGGTGGTATGCTGCACCAGGGTCCAAACGTCGGGGTGCAACCCAAGTAACTCCTCCACCGTGCTCTGCACCACCGGCGTCCTTGGAAGATTCAGGTAGGTTATGTTCCCGTACCACCACATCCACCACATTGCGGTCATAAACCTTCAAGCCGGGCATTTTCGGGTGGCTGGTCGCAAACCAGCGTGCCACCGCGCTGGCCACTGCCGAGGAGCCCGCGCCGCATTGGCGTGAAATGGTTATGGTAGGAGGCTTATTCACGAGAGGCTTGCCATCGGTGTGACCACTGCGGATGTATGCGGCGGTTTTGTCCGTTACCTGCATGAGCTTTCCTTTCTATCGAAATACTAACCCATAAGGTCCGCTTAAGTCAATGACGTAGAGGCTCGACCCAATGGGTCATTCGATACGCTTCAGGGGAGAGATCGAAAGGTGGATGTTCTTTGATTGTCCGTGGGTCGAATATCGGCGCGTCCGGGTATTTGTGCCTCGCTGGTGACTGTCCAGCCAGAGGGACTTTGTAGGATTCCAGGGGGAGCAACGACCGGGTAGGTGACACTTTGATTTGTGACCAGTCCGAAAAAAGTCTGGCTGAAGGTGCCCGCGTTCGTTCGGACTTGGACGGTGGCGTGGGGCAGGGTTTCGGTGCCCCGATTCTGCACCACGACATCGAGGCGTGGACCCGTCGGAGTGTTGATCCAATGATGGGAAGCCACGGCCACGTCGTAAATTCCCGGCGTGCTGGCCCTCAAGGCACGGTGCACATCCATGATGCCATGCCCGTGGACCGGGTCCCACCCGGCCGCACCAGCGTCGTTGGCGGTGTTCAAAAGACGTTGCAAGGCCCCGGTCGCGTCCATCCCAGGCTCCTGTGACATCAGTCCGGCCAAAGCGCCGGTCACCAGCGGCGTGGCCGCCGAGGTGCCGCTGAAAGAAACCATGCCTTGGCCGGTCCATGCCGCCGCCACCCCGACCCCCGGTGCCATGATGGTCAGCCCGCCGCCAGTGTTGGAAAATGCGGGGGCGTAGCCAGAGGCGTCCACCGCCCCCACCGCGACAACCTGTGGGTAAGCAGCCGGATATGCCAAAGTTGACATCCCCTCATTGCCGGCCGCTGCCACCAATAATACTCCGCGCTGCTGCGCATAGGCAACCGCATCGCGGATCACCGCGCTGTCCGCATGGGTTCCCAGACTCAGGCTCATCAACACATGGCCGTCGTCGGCCGCCGCGATGATCGCCAACGCCAGCACAAAGCTGTCTCCGGTTCCCGATCCGTCGAGAACACGATAGGCGGTCACCTCGGCACCGGGTGCCACCCCCCGAAAATCCGGATGCGATGCGGCAATGAGCGAAGCCACCGCGTTGCCATGACCCAGAGCGGGGCCCGCCTCCGCGCCACCGGTCATGTCCACCATCGCCACGTTGCCGCCCGCGAACGCCGGATGATTTTCCCACCCTGCATCCAACACCGCCACCCGTACCCCATGACCCCAGCTCTCATTGCCCTCCACGCCC
>CAZTYG010000117.1:0-6640 GCA_964617445.1 uncultured Blastochloridaceae bacterium | reverse complement strand
TAACCCCCCGCTCCCCCGCCCAACCTCCAGCCCCACCACCCCTATTTCATTGTCACAGCTGTGACAATGAAATAGGGGTGCAATTTGTATTGTTAGAGAGTGGTGATGGGTATGGAGTGATGTGGTGGGGTGAAAGGATGGACGGAAAGGGGCTTGCCTGGGGGGCGGGTTGACGGAAAGTGGAGGAATGACCGGGAATGTTTTGTATTTGCTGGTGCGGTTTCCGAACGCATCCAATCCGTTTGTATTCAACCAGATCGCACAGGCGGAGGACGCGGGGTGGAGGGTTTCGATTCTGGCGCGGCGGGCAGCGGACGCGGAACGGATGCCGGAGTTGATCCGGGAGCGTGGCTGGGCGGAGGTGGTGCGTTTTCTACCGTTGAACGAGCGGCTTCTGGCGTGGCCGTGTTGGTCCTGGCCGGGAGCACGAACCGCGGTGCAATGGCTGTCATGGAACGCGACGCAGCGCGCCACCCGGGAAACGGGGCTGCGGTTCGCCGGACCGTTCACCGCGGGACGGTACGATTTGGTCCATGCACAAATGGGAAATTTGGGTGTGGGCGCGGCACTGATGCTTCGCCATGGACTTTTGCAAGGCCGGTTGTTGGTATCGATTCGTGGGCGGGATGTGACCACGGTGGACGCGGACAGACTTCCATTGTGGCGGGAAACATTCCGGATTGCGGAGCGTTTTCTGCCGGTGACGGTGAGTCTGCGGGACAAACTGGTGGCGATGGGGTGTCCGCCGGAGAAGTGCGTGGTGCTGCCCTCGCCGGTGAGGGTGGAATTGTTCCCCTACCGGACCCCTTCCCCGCCGGAGGGCCGACGGTTGCGGCTGGTGAGCGTGGGGCGGCTGGTGGAAAAAAAGGGGCACGTGCATGCGATTCGCGCGGTGCGATTGCTTATCGACGCGGGGATTGCCTGCGAATACCGGATCATTGGCGAAGGCGACTTAAGACCGGCGCTGGAGTCACTGGTGGAGGAACTCGGACTGGAGGGATGGGTACAGATCGATCCTCCCATGCCGCAGGAATGCCTCGCGGCCGAGTTGCACCAGGCGGACATATTTCTCATGCCGAGCATGACGGCGGCCAACGGCGACGAAGAAGGACTGCCGAATTCTTTGAAGGAAGCGATGTTATGCGGTCTGCCGTGCGTGGCCACGCGTCACGCCGGAATTCCGGAGTTGGTGCGGGACGGGGAGAATGGGTTGCTGGTGGAGGAGGCGGACGCGGAGGGGCTGGCCGGGGCGGTGCGACGGCTGGCGGAGGAGCCCGATCTGTGGGTTGCGATGGCGGAACGGGCACGGGTCGCGGTCATGGCGGTGGCCGATCCCGACGCTTTGGGACGAAAGTTGCTCGAAATTTACGAGGGGCGGGTCGCTTCCTCAATGTAGGCATCCACCATGCGTTCGAGGGTGAAGGCGGCGGCGAACCGATGCGCATCGTGACCCATCCGGGCGCGGCGGGCTTCGTCGCTGAGCAGGCTTCGGCAGGCGGCCACGAGGCCCGGGCCATCGCCGCGCGGGCGGAGAAAGCCGGTGACGCCGTCGCGCACACACTCCCGGACGCCGCCGACATCGGTGGCGACCACGGGCACGCCGAGGTATTGGGCTTCCATGAGAATATTGGGCATGCCCTCGGCTTCGGAGACAAGCAGGACGAGGTCCGCGGCGGGAATGATCCGCATCATGTCACGCCGGCGTCCGAGTAGGTGAATACGCCCGGCATGAGGGGACGCGGCGACCCAGCGTCGGATGTCAGGTTCCATCAATCCGGCTCCGGCCCAGCAAACATGGAGCGGCGGACCGTCGTCATCCATCATGGCGGATACGGTCTCAAAAAACAGCCGTGGATTTTTTTGCGGGACCAAACGGAAGGCGCCAAGGATCACGCGGCAGTGGGCGGGCAGACCGAGGGATGCCCGGATGGCCTCGCGGGATTCGACGGGTTCGGAGGGCGGCGGGATTTGGAGGCCATTGGGAATGTGGCGGATGCGGGCGGGGTCGATAGCGAGCCAGCGGGCGAAATCGGCGTTGGCCCCGCCGGCGTTGCCGGTCCAGCGGATGACGGGCTGGCGGGCGAGCGACCGGTAGAGTCGTCGGTATTCCAATTCGTGTTTTTTCCCGGTGGCGGAGGGATTGAGGTTGCGGAGGGAAAAGATCACGCGCGGAGTGCCGGCGACCATGGCGGAGATGCCGGCCAATATGTTGCATTGGTTGAGTTGGGAGACAATGAAAGCCGGACGGAGATGGAGCACCCAGGAAGCCACGCGCCAGAGGCGGTTGCGGATGCGTGTGGGGGCGGCGGCCAGAAGGTCGCTGGCGTCCGGGGAAAGGGCGTCCAACAGCGCCGCGCCGCCGCAAGGCGGGGACTGGTCCGCGGCGTAGATGACATGGACACCGGAGGCGGGCAGTAATTCCATATATTCCGGATCGACTCCCGACCGGGAACATGTGACCAGCAGGTCCACTGGATGGCCGTTGCGGGCAAGGCCCGAAGCAAGCAAGGCCCATTGTTTTTCCGCGCCGCCGCCACCGAGTTGCGGGGCGATGAGCAGCCAACGTCCTCCTGCGGCAGCCGGGGGATCGTGGGGTGTCCCGCCCCATGCGTCAATCAACCGGGCAAGGCGGCGATAGGAGGGCCGATGTGATTCCATGTGAGAGGTTTCGAGCCATTGTTTGCGCAATACACGCGGTCCGCCTCGCAATGCGCGGAGAATGATGAGGCGGCGGTTGCGCGCATACCACTGGTCCTGTGGCAGAGCGGTGATGTGGCCATTGTCACACGTCCTTCCCAGGAGCCAGTAGGAATTTACCGATTGGGGTCCGGATACGACCCAATCCGCGGGCAGCGTTGAAGCCTGCCATCCGGCCCGCCGTGACCAGTTGGCAACCGCTCGACCCCAGTAGGATCCGGTATCGACGCGGAACCATGGCGGAACTGGAATGTCGGTATCGGCTTCCCAGTCGCGGGCCAGAGAGACCAGTCCTTCGGGATGGGAGATGATCACCCCTTTGGGTTGGGCGGCGCGCGGACGGGAACGCAACCAAGACAGCATGGAGTTGATGGCGTCCGGGGAGGAATCGGCGCAACGGACGCATACGATGTCCACGTCGGAGGCATCGGAAATTTCCAATGGGTGCCCCGGGCTCCACTGTCCGTATGCGGTTTTCAGTCCACGTGCACGGTGAAGAACCATCTGTAATTCAAAACAACCGTCGGTATGTTCCCGTGATTCCGAGAGCCGGGCAGAAAGAGATGCGAGCGTTTTCTCCATGCGGGCGCATTGCTCGCGAAGGTCGTCGTGGATGAGTTCGCGCCACGGGTGGACATTTTCGCGCTTGGCACGGTGCCATTCCATGCGTCGGCAATCCTGCAGAGGGCGCCCGCAGAAGTCGGAGAGTCTGCGCAACCCATCGCCATGAAGGAGTTCATGGTGGGAGACAACGCAGGAGTTGGCGGGACGGGATGTGACCCAGTCGAGTGCGGCGCGGTTGTGTTCCAGCCACGAGATGAGCACATCGCGCAGGAGGCGGCGGGTTTGGGCGCGGGTTCTGCGGGTTTCATATCGGGTGTAATAATGGGCCATGACCTCGTCGGGATCGCGGTAAACGAGGATGAGGCGTGTGCCCAGCGGAAGGAGCGCGCGCCAGAATCCGGCGGCAAGCAGGGTGCGGGGATCTTTGAAGCCCCAATCGGCATGAGTGCGGGAGCACTGGAAAATCAGGCCACGCGCGCGCGCGGCGAGGGCGGGGTTGGAGGGCGAACGGCGTCCCGGGCGTATCTGGACCGAGTATTCACCGCAATCGCCGAGCAATTGCTTATTGATCTCCTTGGTCTCCGCGCGCTCCCATTTGTTGCCGTCATCGTAGTCGGCGGATATGTCGAAATCGCCCATGGGGATGCCGGCCCGGTGCAGCGTGGCCGCCACCAGCGAGGTGCCGGACTTGTGCATTCCGAGGACGACGTAAATCATGGTGCTGTGTAATGCCTGTTGGCAGGACCGAGTATGATGAAACGTTCCGCCTCGACCAGATATTTTCAGAGTCACGGCCTATGATATTCCTCAAGTGATCACCGTTGTCATAGTTAAGTATTGCCGCATTCTGGACGCGCTAATAATATCGAGCTCCCCATGACGCAGGCCGCCGATTGGGCACAAAAACCTATTGCAGCATAAATTGTATTAGCCGACTAAAATTTCCGGCCTATGCTTGCGCCATGATTCCAAATGACCTGAGTTTTCGAACAGCTCTTGAATCCGATATCGACGAACTGCTTCTTGTCGAGGAGAGCTGGCCTGTGGGGGAACGCGCCAATAAAATGCAACTGCTTTCCAGAATGAGGAAATACTCAAAAGGCTTCTGGGTGGAAGAATCACGCGCTGCAGGACGGTTTATCGGATTTATCACTTCATTTCCTTGTATCTACCTGCCCGGCAAACCCTGCCAGTTTTCCAGTTGGGATGAAGTGACGTGCAACGGTTGCTTTCCGGATGCTTTTGACCCGACGTTCAATGCATTGTATGTCGCTTCCAGTGTTGTGGATCGGGAATATCACGGAGGAGAACGTTATGCGGCCATGGTGCGTTCATTTTTTTTATATATAAAACACAGCCTGGGCATCCGTTGGGTCGTTACAGGGGCTGTGATGCCGGGCTATGATGCCTACTGCAAAAAACATGGAGAAATATCCGCGGTAGATTACGCCCTGAAGGAAAACAACGGCAGGCCTATTGATCCCTTTCTGCGCAAGCTAAAAGGTCTCGGCCTTTCCATTCCCGGTGCGGACTACATCAGAGAGAACTATTACGCAGACGCACCCAGCCGCCACTATGCGGCCGTATTGGTGGCCGATCTTGATTCTTTGAAACCAGAGTGACGCAATCGCACACAGGACTCTCGAAACGTGAATGGTGCGGTAAAGCTTTTTTGGACTGGAGGTTGGGATTCGACCTATCGGCTGCTGGAGCTTTTGTTGGTGCTGCAGAGGCCGGTTCAGCCGGTGGTGGTGATCAGCCACGACCGCAGGTCGATGGACATTGAAATCCAGGCCATGAACAAGATCAAGGCGAAGATTGCCGCAGAATGGCCAGCCGCTGCCGCCCGGCTCCACGAAACGATATTCTTCGAGAGCCGCAACATTCGGATTTTGGATTCCGTCCGCGATTCTTGGCGGATTTTGTGGAAACAATTTCCACTAGGAGAGCAGAATCTGTATCTCTCCTCGTTGGTGGTCCAGGAGGGATTGGAGGGTATCGAGGTTGGATTTCATCTGGGGGATCGGAGTTTTCAGAAACTGACCAGCAGGGTACTTGAGCCTGTCGAAGGAGTGGGTCGTGCGAGGCTGGCAGAATCCACCCGAGGCAGTGCGGTTCACGATGTGTGGGGTGGATATGTTTTCCCCCTGCATGACATGAACAAACGACAGATTCTGCTCAATGCGCGTCGACACGGCTTTGATCATGTGCTGAAGTCCACATGGTCCTGCCACAATCCGACGTCTGCACGTCGTCCTTGCGGAATCTGCAATGCCTGTGCATGCACCATCAAAGGGGGTTACATCTGGCGTTTCCCGATTTCCACATTGGCCAGATATCTGGTGCTGAGGCGGGTGCCTGAGATGCTGGGCACATACAAACGCAAGAAGCCACGGGCCTTATGACCCGCCCATCTAATGAACCGGTCCGCTTGTTGTGGACGGGAGGCTGGGATTCAACGTTCCGGTTTCTCGATTTGGTGCTGCGCCTGCGCCGCAACGTCGAGCCGGTTTATTTGATGGACTACAAGAGACAGTCCGCAGGCTTGGAGATCAAAGCTATGCAGCGGATTATCTTCTCTCTGGGCAAGCGGCATCCGGAGACAGTGGAGCGCGTACTGCCGATGCGGATCGTGGAAAAGATGCATCTTCCCGAGGATGCCGAAATTCGTGAGGCCTATCATGAAGTCCTTCGGTCCGACTACATCGGCCCCCAGTATTATTTTCTGGCGTGCATGTGCCGTCATCGTTCACTGGATGGGATCGAGCTTGGTGCGCACAAGGACGGACGATTGGAGCGGTTGCTGCGGGGTTACATGGCCGTCTCGTCCGACGGCGACGGACGCCTTAGTTATCGACTGAGTCCGGATGTGCCGGCACCCGCCCATCTGCAAAAAATATTTGCCCACTGCCGTTTTCCCCTGCTGGATTTGACCAAAATCGAAATGCAGGCCATCAGCGCACAGTCGGGTTGGCGCACCTGGATGGACAAAACCTGGTTCTGCCACAAGCCCACCCGTCGAGGAAAACCCTGCGGACGTTGCAATCCGTGCCTGTATGCCCTGGAGGAAGGCATGGGGCGACGACTGCCGTGGGCCGCGCGGCTGCGCTACGCGGTCTTCCGCCCCAAGCCCATCGAAAACAAACTCAGCGAAGATCTGCGCTGTCGCCCGACTTGAGAGGGTGGGGAGGCGCTGCGCCGATGATACCCGGACAGCGCCCGCGGAATATTGCGATCCACTTGCGGCACCGTTCCACAGGTTTTGAGCCATCATCCAGCCAGCGGCAGGCAGGCAGCAGAAGCAGAATGATCAGGATCAGATTGGCGCGGAAGAAAATATTCATGGTGAACAGAGTGCTGATGTGGAAGGGGATCATCA
>CAZTYG010000116.1:0-6658 GCA_964617445.1 uncultured Blastochloridaceae bacterium | reverse complement strand
CTGGCCACATCTTCCTCCATGCCGCGAACTCCGTCGGACGTAACCGAAATCTGGCGAAATTTCCGCCGTGCAGGGACATCAACTCGGTTTCCACCATTTCAATGAACCGCGCCCGATCCGTCTCCGAAACCGCCTCATGGGCCTCTGTCGCGATCCACCGGGTGGCCGAACCGGAGTCCATGGCCTTACGAACCACCGTACCGACAAAACGCACCACCTCCTCGCGGTAGCGCATCCGGAACAAATCCGGCTGGCCCAGTTTCTGACGCACCACCGAGTAGCGCCCGCACGAGCGTTCATACGCCCACACAAACACATCCCGCAGAAAATCCACACGGCGCATTTCCGTTATCGCGCCAGATAAAGTGGCGCGTTATATCGTCTTGGATTTCTCGGGAGAGTCAAAGGTGAGTTTGGCCTCACCGTCACGCAGCGCGTGAATGGTCTTATCGAAGCGATCGAGGTCGCGACCAGCTTTGGTGTAGTCTTCCTGGGCCTGCTGAATGCGTTGGCCAATCCTGCTGAAGTCACTACGGAAGTTCTGAAAATGACGGTCCATATCCTGAATGCCCCTAAGCAGGGATTTGGCATTTTCCTGCATTTCATAACCGCGAAAGGCCAGCGCCACCGCATAGAGGGTGGCGGCCAAGGTGTTGGGGGAAACCACGGTGACTTTGATTTTGCGGCAGTATTCGAGCAATTCCGGCATGCGCAGCAATTCGTGGTAAAGCATCTCGCTGGGCACGAATAAAAACGCCTGGTCGGCGGTGCCTAGGTCGGGGCGGACGTATTTTCTACCGATGTCCCCGGCCATGGACCGGAGCACAGCCGCCAATTCCTTACGCGCCGCCTCCTGGGAGACTTCATCCCCGGCGGCGGCCAGCAGGGTCGCGATCCGGTCCTTGGGGAATTTCGCGTCGATGCACAACATGACGTCCCGGATGCGGATGGCCGCGTCGGGTTGGGATCCATCGCCCAGCTTCGGCTGCCATTCATAGGACCCCCGTGGCAGGATGTCCTCCAACAACTTCTCCAACGCGGTCTCTCCAAAATTCCCCTGCAACTTGGGCGACGCCAGAATGTGGTTGAGCTCGCCCACCTGCTCACTCACCTTGAGCATCTGGTCCGCGCTCGATTTCAACACGATCAAGGACTGGCTCATCTCCTTGAAAGCGCCGAAATTCTGTTCGAGATTCTCCTGCAGGCGCTTCTCAACATTGGCCCGGATTTCCTGCAATCGCTCCCCGGTCTGTTGCTGCAACGACTCGAAGCGCTTCTCCAGCAACAGAGACTGCGCGGTGAGCGACTCCTGCACGCTTTTACGCAGAGAATCGCCACTGGCGTTGCTAAAATCCCGCAGATCGGCCTTCTGGTCGGCCAGTGATTTGATCAAGGTCTCGCGCAACTCCGCCTGCAACCGCAGCGTCTCCTCGCGCTCGGTGCCACGTGAGCGGCTGATGACCTCCGGCAGCCGTGTGATTTGAAAAGCCACCACCGCCAACATAACCAGTCCCACCCCGGCCAGACACGTGAGAAAAATCAGCATGTCGGCAGTATGGCAAAATCCCCCGTCATGGCAACGCGCGCCCCGGACGTCACTTATTCCCCGGACGGGGGGGATTCAGTCCGGGTGGACACATCTTCCCCGGCAAGGATCGGCAACGTGGTGAGCAAAATATAATCATCGATGGAGATGATGAATCCCTCGGCTTCCCCGGCGACACGGCCATGGACGGTTTCCCCACGCGTATCTTCCATGAATTCCAACTGTTTGACGGTTCCATCCACAAGCTCCACCTCCATCACGAAATCAGGACGCGCAAACTCCCCCTCTTTCAGGACGTACCAAGCCTGGATGGGCAGACGTCCGAGCAGGCTCCATTGCCTGTCCAATATCGCTCCATCCACCGCCTGCCCATCGAATTGCTCCGGCCATTTGCCGTCCGTGCCCGCCTCCAAGCGGAAAACAGCCTCCCCCTTTTTCCACACGCCGCGCCGGATTTGCTCACGCGAAGCGACAACAAGATGGCGTTCATACCAATTGACCGGTTGTTCCGGAATCAGCAGAAGGCTGTCGGGTGAAATCGCCATAAGAAATGGAACGGCGGGCGTTCGTGCCGAGACTTGGTTGTTGGCATCCACCCCCAACGCCACCTGACCCTTGCGGGCGGCGGTCTCGTAATGAATTTGGACAGCGGGCTCTTTCAACCCCGTCCGGGAAAGCCCTTCGTCATCGATGGGCAGAAAGTCTTCCGCACGCGCTCCGATCAAGTTGCGCAAAAATTCATCCACGACCACACTTTCGGCCCGGCGGTCCCCCCCGGCGAACCTCCATCCGCGCGGAGACTCCTGCCGGACCAACTGGATGTCGAAATTTTTTCCGGCCAGCGTCAACGAAGTGACTTCGTCCACACTGCGGAAACTGACAATGCGGCGCTCCCGCGTTTTCGATGCGAGTCCTGCGATGCGTGCCAACGACTGCGGGGCGAGCGTGAAAACCGTCGGACTGTCGGCGATCTGTGCATAACGCGCGCCCTCACCACCCTCCACCTCACGTCCCAGGCGCAACACGGTTTTCTCACCCGAAGCCATTTCGACCTCCAACACGGTGGCGGGCGAATCAAGGCCATAACCGGCACCACCGTCGTCGGAAACAAAGTCCGCAACTTTCATGGTAAGAAGCTGGGAGAGATAAGTAATGACCGCCTCGCGCTCGGCGGGCGAAGAGAAGGGGCGGTCAATCTGCCAGTTGTCGTCGATCAAAGCGACTTCGATCTGCCTCTCCTCCTCGCGCAGGACGATGCGGACTACCTGCGGGGATTGAAAGTCGAATACGGTCTTGGACCGCCAATGGCCGAGTCCGCCCTCGATGCGGGCGACCAGACCCTCGTCCACAACCACGATTTCGTCACGGCCACCCGCGCGCACCCGGGCATAGATGGTGCCGGCGCGTGGGGTGGCTACCCCGAAATCAATCTGTCGGCTGTCGCCGTCCTGCCAGACCGCAAGGCCGCGGGTGGGAGTAGTCAGACCCATCTGCTCCATCGCCACCTCCAGGTCCTCAAAGTCGGCGCGCGCGAGCGTTGCCAGCCGGCTCGAAAACTCCAGTTCGGAAAGCACCGTCTGAATCGTGACGGGGTCGGCGCGGTATTCGATGGGTTTTTCCAACATCCAGCCGCGGTCTTCGCTTTTGAACATGACGAACCGTTCCTCCCCCTCCGTCACCCTCACGCGGTCCACTTCATCCGGATCGATCAGCAGCAACTTGCGCGCGCGCTCGGCCCGTTCGCCGGTTCCCGGAGCGTCCAAACCAAAAAAATAAATGTAGGCGGCCAGCCCGGCCGCGATCAGTCCCAAAAACAGGGTTGTGCGTGTGTTCATACGATCAACAACGGACCATGCGGGCAAGCCCGCGTTCTATTTCCGACGGCACCACCAGACGAACCAACCGGCGGCAAGAGCCAAGACCGGCAGGGCAAAGACCACGCGGAACATCCACCCGCGTTGGGATTCCGTCAGCGTGACCCTGAAATCCTGCGGCTGTTTGGGGCTGATGCCGAGGCTTTCCTCGCGTCCGAGCAACCAGTTCATGCCATTGAGAAAGAAGTCCACTCCCTGCTGGTCAAGAACGCGGTTGCTGAGAAATGAGGCGGAGCCGACAGCGAGAATTTTCGTTCCCTGGAGTTGGACCTCGCCGCCCGCCACCTGGCCGCGGTCCACTGCGGCCACGAGATTGAGCGGCCCAGCGGTATCCTGATCGGGCTCGTATCGCGCGGACTCGCCACCGTATTCGGTCTCGCCCCAATAGTGTTCCGAAGTCATGGCGAGCGGACGCGGGCCCTGGCCGTTGGTGGGCTCGGCGATGGTCAGCGATCGGGCGCGGCCAAAGTCGAGACCGGTGCGCGATTTGAGAAGCCATTCGGTTACCGGATGTTCGGAAAAGGCGCTGGCGATGGCCTGCGGAACCAGCCGCAACTGGCCGAGAATGCTGGCTTGAAAGATGGCGAGGTCGTCGTTGAAGATAATACCTTCTTTGACCAGGAGTGTTTCCAAGCCGGTGCGGGTGCCCTGATCGAGCATGAGAAAGAGACGTCCGGGGTTTTCCTTGCGGTCCTCGATATATTCTTTGATGAGTTCGATCTCGAATTCGGAGAAGGGCTGGCGCGGACCGGCGATGACGAGCATGGCGGCGTCTTCGGGAATGGCGGGTGTCTCGCGGAGATTGAGTATTTCAACCTTGGCGTTCTGACGGTTCACGAAACTGGCGAGCAGCGAATATCCGGCCAGATCGGTGTCAGCGGACAGGGGATCGAGTTCGCCATGACCCGTCACAAAGTAGATGACGGCCTGTTCCCCGAAGGCAAGTTCCTGGATGGCACCGGTGATGACCTGCTCCGCTTTGAAGGCGCGAATCGGCGAGGCCTCGCCGGCTTGCATATCGATTTCAGCCAGATCGCGATAGTTAATAACGCGGTGGTTTTCCTCATAGCGCATGATGAGGGCGTTTTCTTCGGTGGTGATGTGGTACTCGATGGCGGTGGCGCGGGCCTGCTCGAAATCCAGATAGGGATCCACTTTGCGGACCGAGATGTTGCCGCCGGATTGGTAGCGGTATTCCTGGAGGATTTTCTCGACGTCCATACCGATAACTCCGGCCATGGGGTCGCCCTGCGGGTTGACGTAGTTGATGATCTCCAGCGGTGCGGGCAGGGCGCGAATGATGTTTTCGGTTTGCTCACTGAGCCGGGTGTAGTCGGTGAGCGAAAACGCCTGACGGTGAAAGTTCTTGAAGCCGATAAAATTGACGGCGAGAAAGATGACGAAAATGAAGACCAGGCCGACGTAGTGGTTGATCCGCCACTGGGCTTTGGTTTTGACCGGGTCGGTCGCGGTATTTTTCTTGATGTCGGAGGACATGGTGTCAGATCAGGTTGGGTGTCGGATATCAGGCTTTGAGTTTGCGCGCTGCTATGACCCTTTGGGTCAGGACCAGAAACAGCAGCGTGCCGGAGAGGTACCAAACCACCGGACGGCTGTCGAAGGTGCCGAAGGCGAAGGTCTGCATGTGGTTGTAAGCGGAGATATATTGGATGAAATCGACAAATCCCTGGTTGGCGGTGAAGTTGAAAGTCAGGCCGAGAAAGAAAAGAACCAGGATAATCGAGAACGAGGAGATGGCGGCGACCACTTGATTTTTGGTCATGGAGGAACAGAACAGGCCGATGGAGATGAAGAGGGCTCCGACCATGCCCACCAGGCTGTAGATCAGGATGAGACTGCCCCACGGCACCGGGGCGGCGTGTTCGCTCAGATATTGAAACGCGAGAAGATAAACCAGGGTGGTGAGCCAGACCCCGCAGAAAAAAATCAGCGCGCCGAAGAACTTGGCGAGCACAACGTCCCATTCGGTGACCGGCGCGGTCATCAACAGTTCCACTGTCCCCGATCGGTATTCCTCGGAGAAGAGGCGCATGGTGATGAAAGGAGCCATGGGAATCACGGCAAACCAGAACATCACCCAGAGGAAGAAGACCTGCATGATGGTGATGTTGGGGAGACCCTGCTCGCTGAATTCCAGGACGAAATAAAACGAAATGGCGTTGATCACGCTGATACAGAAGAAAATGACATAGGCCATGGGCGAGAGTAGGAAGGCTCCAAACTCGCGCCGCAACAGCACCCAAAAAGCTCCGGTCATCGCATCATCTCCTTGTTATTGCTGGGTCAGCTCCACGAACACGTCTTCGAGGCTGGCTTTGCCCCGGCGGAACTCGCGCAGCGGCCAGCTCTCTTTTTTCACCAACGCGTCCACCTTGTCGCGCACATCCTCGCCCGGCTTGGCCGAACACTCGATCTGAAGCCAGCTGTTTTCCTCCTTGCGGAACACGACGGCGGACATCTCCGGAATTTCCCTTAATTTCTTCTCCGCGTCTTCGCGCCCAGCCTTGATCTCGAGAAACAGAGCGCTGCTGTGAACTTTGGCGGAAAGATTGTCCAGGGTGTCGGACGCCTCGATCCGTCCGCGGTTGATGATAATGGCACGTTCGCAGATCATCTCGACCTCCGGCAGGATGTGGGTGGAAAGTAAAATGGTGTGTTCCTTGCCCAGTGATTTGATCAGGTCGCGCACTGTGCGGATTTGGTTGGGGTCCAGACCGGCGGTCGGCTCGTCCAAAATGAGCAGCTGCGGATCGTGCACCAACGCGTCGGCCAGCCCCACACGCTGCCGGTAACCGCGCGAGAGCACACCGATCATTTTGCGCGAAACATCAGCAATCCCGCACTTCTCCATAACCAGCGGAACTCTCTTGCGAATCGACTTTCCATTCAAGCCCTTGAGCGCGGCGCGGTATTCCAAGAATTCCCGTACGCGCATGTCGGGATATAGCGGGACGTTCTCCGGCATGTAGCCGACCTTGCGCCGGACTTGGATGGACTCGTGCAGCAGATCGTGCCCGGCAATCTTCACCTCGCCGGAACTCGACGGCAGGTAGCCGGTGAGGATGCGCATCGTCGTGCTTTTGCCGGCACCGTTGGGGCCCAGCAAGCCGACGATTTCCCCGGCGGTCACATGAAAGCTGATCCCTTTGACAGCCTCCACGCCCGCGTATTCTTTGCGTAAATCTCTTACTTCGATCATGTGAGAGTCTAAGAAATT
>CAZTYG010000115.1:0-6668 GCA_964617445.1 uncultured Blastochloridaceae bacterium | reverse complement strand
GCCCCCGGCTTCGGCGACCGACGCAAGGCCATGCTCGAAGACATCGCCATTCTCACCGGCGGCAAGTGCATCACCGAAGACCTCGGCATCAAACTTGAAAACGTCAAGATCGAGGACCTCGGCAAAGCCAAGACCGTCAAAATCGACAAAGAGAACACCACCATCATCGAAGGTGCCGGTAAAAACGCCGACATCCAGGGCCGTGTCTCGCAGATTCGCCGCCAGATCGAGGAAACCACCTCGGACTACGACCGCGAAAAACTCCAGGAACGCCTGGCCAAACTCGCCGGTGGCGTGGCCGTCATCAACGTCGGCGCCGCGACCGAAACCGAGATGAAAGAAAAGAAAGCCCGCGTGGAAGACGCCCTGCACGCCACCCGTGCGGCCGTCGAGGAAGGCATCGTTGCCGGCGGCGGCACCGCCTTCATCCGCTGCCAGAAGGTCATCGAAGCCCTCACCCTGGAAGGTGACCAAAAGATCGGAGCGGCCATCATCTTCCGCGCCATCGAACAGCCCCTGCGCACCCTGGCCGACAACGCCGGTGTCGAGGGATCTATCGTGGTGCAGGAAGTCAAGAAGCGCAAAGGCTCCGAAGGCTACAACGTCGCCAGCGCGGAATACGAAGACCTGGTCAAAGCCGGTGTCGTCGATCCCACCAAAGTGACCCGCAGTGCCCTGCAGAACGCCGCTTCCATCAGCGGCCTGCTGCTGACCACCGAAGCCATCGTGACCGAGGTTCCCGAGAAGGAATCCCCGTCTCCCGCCGGCCACGGCGGCGGCATGGGTGGCATGGGCGGCATGGACTACTGATCCAGCCCCAGGCCAATTCATAAAACGCCCCCGGTTTACCCGGGGGCGTTTTTTTGTGTCTCCTCAACATGTCTGCGGCGTGGGGCGATGGGGTGATTTATGCTGATGTCTGTCTCCGAAGACTGTTGACCTAGCCTGCATATCTCACAAACATCGTCGCGAGACGCGGCGCGAGGCAGGTGGGAACAAGGCGGGCGACAGATTGTGCCGATGGCTGTGTGAGTACACACTGTCGGAAGCGCAATCCGAGCCCAACGCCGTTCCCGCCTGCCTCCCGCAAGTCGCAGCAGATGGCTTGTGAGATATGCGGGCTAGTCCTTCCGCCGGTCCGGGGAAAGTTGCTTTTCGATGCGGTCGAGCTTGCCGGCCAGATCGGCGAGGATGTTTTCGTTGCCGCGGGGGCCGACAACGAACCATGCGGCCAGCGTGCCGGAGATGACGCCGAAGACACCGACACCGACGAACATGAGCACGCCGCCCACCACCCGGCCCAGGGTGGTCACCGGCACGTAGTCACCGTATCCCACGGTGGACATGGTGGCCATGGTCCACCACAGCGCCTCCTCGGCGGTTTCGATCGTGGAATCGGGATGGCCCGCCTCGAAGTGGAGCACCAGCAGCGCGGAGATCATTGCCAGCAACACGGCGAACATCGCCACCGCCAGCAACGAGGTGCGTGCCCGGTGACGAATGAAGATGTCGGCCAAATTACGAAAAGAACGGATGCCACGGAACAACACGGCAATGCGCCAAACCCGCACCAACCTCCCCCAGCGCAGGTGGTCCAACATCGGAATACTGGCCAGCAGGTCGATCCAGCCCCAGCGCATAAACCGCCACTTGTTTTCCGCGCGGATGAAACGCCAGGTGAAATCGGCCAGGAACACCATGCAAACCGCGAAGTCAAACTTGAACAACAGCCGTGAGGTTTCCTCGTCCAAGTCCAACGCGGTCTGCGCCACCACCCCGACAAGCACAAAGACCGATAGGATGAGGATGCAGATGTCCCAGAACCCGATCGCATGTTCTCCGGTAGCAGGCGGGGGAGGCGTTGGGATCGGGGCTTTTTCCGTCATCGCCGCATCTTTCCATCATGCGGGGAGACTTGGCCAGTATATTTGCGTGGCGGGCAAACGCATTTTCACCGCTCCTTACGGCCCCAGTGTTGAGCAAGGGCTTGGATGTGTGTTCTTCGGGACCGCCTATGGCGACCTCCACGCCGGAGGAGGAAGCCCGGCATGGAGGTCCCGCGGCTTAGCTTCTGCTGCGGAAGCCGCCGGTCAGGAATATAACCAAAGCGATTAGCAGGATCAGCCCGAGGGCGCCACCGCCGATGAAAGCACCGCCGAAGTAGAATCCACCGCCCCCAAATAAGAAGAGCAGCACCACGAGAAGTAATATGAGGTTCATATTGCCAAGATAATCACCGTGGGCATGCATACCATGGGCACTAACCCGCATATTTCATTGTATGGGAGCGAGCAATCGAGCGATGCGGGTCATGAGCCGGAAGGACCGGTTGTCGAGATTGGCCGAACCGATGCCCGCGAAATCATCGTCAACAAGGATGACTTTCTGGTGCAGGAATCCATTTTGGTAACGAAAGACTTTGATTCCCTCGACGTCGATTTCCGGCAGGTAGGAAAATGAGGAGTAATGGACAAGTTTGCTGTCGTTCAGTCCGGGTATAAGTATGCGGACATCGACACCCCGGAGCGCGGCGAGCTGCAGTGCCGAGATGATTTGGCTGTCCGGAACGAAATAAGGGGTGGCGATCCAGAGTCTCGTTTCCGCACGATTGATGGCGGTGAGGAAAACCAACGAGCAAGTCTCCAGCGGATCCGCCGGACCGGTCGCCAGAAACAAGGCGTGCACATCCGGATCGCTTTCCCCCGACGGGGAAACGTTCCAGTCCAGTCCTGAGACCATTTCCCGGGATGCCCAAAACCAATCTCCGGAAAATGAGAGCTGCATCTGCTGGACGACCGGTCCGACGGCCCTGAGGTGGGTGTCTCGCCAAGGCGTGAACGTTTCGTCATTACCGAGATATTCGTCGCCAATGTTCAATCCGCCAATGAAGCCGGTCTTTCCATCTACCACGACGAGTTTGCGGTGATTGCGGAAGTTGAGCTGGTATTTCCTGCCGTAGTCCCGCTTGGTGCTGAAGGGAAACACACGCACGCCGGCGGCGGCAAGGTCCTTCCGATAGCCGCTTCCCAGAGACAACGATCCGAGTTGGTCATACAGGACGTAAACCCGGACTCCGCGCCGGGCTTGGGCGATGAGTTTGTCCTTGAGCCGCTCCCCGGTTGGATCGTCTCGAATGATATAGAACTGGACTAGTATATAGGACTCCGCGGTGTCCACGGCCTGGAAAATGGAGTCGTATGTGTCCGCGCCGTCGATCAGCAGCGTCAGTTGATTTCCGCGCGTGAAAGGGAAGCCGCCGAGGGATGGGAGCACCAGCCCCCTGCGTGTGTGCTGTTCGACAGCCAGTCCCGCGGACGCGATGGAATCCCGCACTTGGTCACCCGTTTGTTTGAAATGGAGCGAATCGGCGCGCCGCTCCATCACATAACCGTCGGGATCGGTGTGGCCGAAAGCCCAGTAGAGCGGCACCGCACCGTAGGGGAACAGATTGAGCGCAAGCGCCCATGCGACGGCTGCCTGGGGGGTGCGGGTGTTCATGATCGCCTGAACGGATGCCCATGCACCCATGGTATGCGCGATGATGACGACCAAAGCGACAAGACCCGTGCGATGCCGGCGTGCGGCCGTGCGCACGACAGAAATTTTCGAGCGGCAAGGCTTTGTCAGCGGACTCATTCGCCCAACTGCACCAACGATTGCGGACTGTAGTCGGGTGACTTACGGATGCCTTCGCGAGTCAGGTTCACGAACACTTTACTTTGGTCCCAGCCGAATTGGTCGATGTTGCGGGTGGAAAGCAACTTACGGCGCACGTTCCACCAATGTCCGGTGGTGACGATCAGCTTTTTGATGCACCAGTTATCGGTATCGACCACAAAATCCTCGACCTGGCCCAACCCGCCGTCTTCCGCCTGAACTTGGTGGCCGGTGATTGTCGACGTGTTGCGCAGGTGGGGATCGGCCTCGCCGTGTGCGGCGGCAAATTTACGGTTGGCCATTGCGGGCATGGAGTGGCTGCCGACACCGAAGACGGCATCCATTCCCGTTCGGGTCTTTCCGCGCCAAAACCCAGGCCATTGATAATATATGTGGCAGGCGATTTCAAAGTGGAGAGAAGGAGGTTGATCGTTGCCGAGCACCGGACTGTCTTCGATCTGCTTCTTGGTCAGATTCACGGCGAGGTGCGGGGTGTTCTGCCTCACCGCCGAAATCAGGGCGTGCGGGGAAACCAGCACCTGCCGCCGGGGAAGCCACCCCCCCGAATCGAGCACCAGATATCGGATCGACCAGCTACGGTCGTCGAAATACAGCGCTTTGATGGTACCGATGACACCTTCCAGACTGTAAATTTGGCGTTTGTTCAAAGCCTTTGATTTGATGTTCATGGGATTTCTGGGGTTGTCGATTGTCGATTGGGGTGGGGCTGGCGATGGATATCCACATTCTGTACGAACAGTCGCTCCGCGCTCTGGGGTCTAACCCACACGCATCGGCTACGGGTTAGACCCCATGGCGGCATCCGGCTTGCCCGGTTTAAGCTATCCCCCTATGAACAAACCATATGCTATTCAGTTACGCGGTCCGGCGGTTATGCTGGCAGTATTCTTAACCATCCTCCCGTTCTGCGCCGCGGGGCTCCAGGCACAGGAAACAACCGCCGAGGCCAACGCGGCGGCATCTCTTGAAATTGCCACCCAAGAACTCCGGCTTAAAGAAATGCAGCTCGAACTGGACAAAGCCAAACTCGAGCAGAGACTAACCGCCGAGCAGGAACAGCGCAAAAACGAGCTGACCCTGGAAATCATGAAGCTGGAACTGCTCAAAGCCCGCCGCGACCTCCAAGTCCAGGAATCCAACGAGCGCCTCGACATGCTGGTGCATGGTGACGTCCTCTTTGACACCAACTCCGACAGCATCAAACCCGGTGCCGAATTCCAACTGCGCCAAGTGGGCCTGCTCCTAGGGGAATATCCCACAGGCAATGTGACGGTGGTCGGATTTGCCGACTCCAGCGGCAATGAGCAAAACAACATGGAACTCTCCCGCCGACGCGGGGAAGCGGTGAAAAACTTCCTTCTGATCCATTCCGGCGGCAAAATCTCCAGCGAGCGGATCGTTGCCAGCGGCCGCGGTCAAAACGAACCGGTGGCCAGCAATTTGGACTCCGCCGGACGCCAGTTGAATCGCCGCGTGGAAATTTCCATCGTGAAACGCATGGCGGAATAAACCCCTCCTCCTCCGTATTCCAAAACCGGGCCCGCAAGCGCCCGGTTTTGTTTTTTTCACTGCGCAGTTTTTTCTTGGCATTCCGCCGCCGGGCGATAGCTTTTCCCATTCGCCGTGTGGCGAAACCGGAGGAAACGATTCCCCCGGCTGGAACGTCCGCAAGTGCGGACACACCAACAACAACCCCATTCCCTAGAAAGGGAAGTCCCGCGCGCAGTCGGGGGATCATAAAAGACAGGACACAGTTATGGCACGTATCGAGGCGAAAGCCCTTCTGGAAGCCGGTGTGCATTTCGGCCACCGCACCGACAAATGGAACCCGAAAATGAAGCCCTTCATCTTCGAAGCCCGCAACGGCATCCACGTCATCAACCTCAACAAAACCGCCGACCAGCTTGAATCCGCCGCGCGCTTCGTGGCCGAGGTGGTCGCCGACGGCGGCAAGGTCCTGTTTGTGGGGACCAAAAAAGCCGCCCAAGAGTCCGTTCGCGAGCTTGCCCAGAAAGCCCACGCCTTTCACGTCACCGAACGCTGGCTCGGTGGCACCCTCACCAATCTGAACACCATTCGCCGCAGCGTCGGACGCATGCGCGACATCGACGCCATGGAGGATGACGGACGCATGAAAGAACTTCCCAAACAGGAAGTCGCCGCCCTCCGCCGCGAAAATGCCAAGCTCCACCGCAACCTCGACGGCATCAAGGACATGGAGAACCCCCCGCAGGCCATGGTCATCATCGACACCACCCGCGAAGAGATCGCCGTCAAAGAAGCCCACCGCCTGAAAATCCCCGTCATCGGCATCACCGATACCAACGCCGACCCCGAACAGGTCAACTTTCCCATTGCCGCCAACGATGACGCCATCCGCTCCGTCCGTATCCTCGTCAATCGCCTGGCCGAGGCCGTCATCGAGGGCCACAACGTGTCCGGTAAAAGAAGGGGCTCCAAAACCGACACCAAACCCGCCGAAATCCCCGCCGCCCAGCCCCAGCCTTCCCCCCAACCTGCCACCGCCGAGGCGGTGAGCGCCTGAGCCACGACCTCTTATCGCAACATCCAACCGGAACCAAGACCATGCCTGAAGCCACCGCCATTGATCCCAAAACAGTCAAAGACCTCCGTGACCGCACCAACGCGGGCATGATGGATTGCAAACGCGCCCTCGAAGAAGCCAAGGGCGACATGGAAGAGGCCGAAAAAATCCTCCGCAAGAAGCTCGGCCTCAGCGCCGCGAAAAAAGCCAGCCGCGAAGCCAAAGAGGGCGTCATCGCCAGCTACATCCACCTCGGCGGCAAAGTCGGCGTCCTGGTCGAAGTCAATTGCGAGACCGACTTCGTCGCCAAAAACGACAACTTCCGCGAATTCGTCAAGGACATCACCCTTCAGATCGCCGCCGCCAACCCCGTCTGCGTCCGCCGCGAAGAGGTTCCCCAGAACCTCATCGACCAGGAAAAAGAGGTCGCCGCCGCCCAGATCAA
>CAZTYG010000114.1:4701-6691 GCA_964617445.1 uncultured Blastochloridaceae bacterium | reverse complement strand
CCCACGGATTTTATCCGCCGTAAAACGGCGTTTCAGCACTTTTTAGACGGCCTCTGAGGTCCCCGGCGGGAACGCTTCGCGATCCCGCTACAACCACTCCGCGCCTAACCCGAAAGCTTCTCTTCGATCTGACGGATTTTTTGAACCAGGACCGGCAGCCGCGACAAGGACGCCTCTTTGCGTTGATATTCTTTGATAGGGCGGGCCGGGCCGCCCTGATAAACGCCTGGCTCGTTGATATCCTTGGTCACAGCGGTCCACGCCGCCAATGTCACGCGGTCGCCGACTTTCACATGTCCAACGGTTGCCGATTGCCCCCCCATGACAACATAGGCCCCCAAACTGCTGCTACCGGAGATGCCGCATTGGGCGACCACGATGGCATGCGGACCGATTTGTACGTTGTGCGCGATCTGCACGAGATTGTCGATTTTACTGCCATCTTTGATCCAGGTGCGGTCAAAGCGGCCGCGATCAATGCAACTGTTGGCTCCGATTTCCACGTCATCGTCGATCTGCACATATCCGACCTGCGGGATTTTTTCGTGCTTTCCGTTTTGAAATTCGTAGCCGAATCCGTCGGATCCAATCACCACGCCGGAGTGCAGGACCACACGACGGCCCACCACACTGCGCTCGCGGAGGGTGGCACGTGGATGGAGAAAGGTTTCGTCGCCGATGACCGTGCCATGGCCGAGATAACTACCCGCGCCGATGTGGACACGGTTACCCACCCGACAACCCGGCTCCACCACAGCATGGGGTCCGACATGACAGCACTCACCGAGCACGACATCATCTGCCACCACGGCGGAGGGGTGGATGCCAGGCTGAAAGACGGGTGCGGGGACGGTGAAGATGGCGACCACTTTGGCGAAAGCGGCGGAGGGATTATCCACACGGATCACCGGACAGGGCAGGGTTTCGGTAAAGTCGTGTGCGACCAATACCGCTGCGGCACGGGTGGATTTCGCGGCCTTCAGGTAACGTGGATTGCCGAGAAAAGAGATGCGATCCGGCCCGGCCTGGGCGAGGTCGGCCACTCCCTTGATTTCCAAGGAAGAGTGGCTGGAGGACGTTTCCCCACCGACCAGACCGGCGATCTCACCCAGTGTGGGCACTTGAAAGCCCTTAATTCGGCTTGCTGGCGTTGAGCAGGCGGGTGATTTCCGTCGTGATGTCGGTCACGCCTTCGGTGTAAATAATAGCGGCAGTGCCGTTGAGAGTCATGCCGGACTTGTCGAGGACGAGGTTGTATTTGCCCTTGGCGAATTCATCGACGATTTTCTGGATTTCAGCGACGATGGTTTCCCTCATGCGCTGGGTCTGATCCTGGATCAAGCGCTGGGTGGTCTGCTCGAATTCACGGATTTGCTGTTCGCGCTGGCGGGCCTCCATGACTTTTTCCTGGAAGGCCTGTTCCTTGTCGCGTCGTGCGGTATCGCTGAGTGCGGGGTCTTGGGCGCTTTCGCGCAGGGCGTTGAGCTGGTCCACCAGCTTGCGGTAGTCCTCCATGCGCTCATCCCGGTCTTTGCGGAATCCGGACATCTGGTCTTTGATGCGGGCGTCGGCTTCTTCGGTTTTATAATAACCCTTGAAGACCTCCTGCATGTCAATGACGGCTAGTTTGAGGTTGGCCTGGAGGGAAGCGGTTCCGGCCAGCAAAGCGGCCGCGCAGAGGGGGATGAGTTTGTTCATGGAGCGGATATCCTATTAGAACTGGTAGCCCACGTCAAAGTGGAACTTGACGGTGCCCATATTTAGTTCGCGATCGATGATGACCGGTATGCCCAAATCGAGGCGCAGGGGGCCGATCGGAAGGTTCAGGCGCAGACCGACACCGGTGCCAACACCGAAACTTTCGAGGGAATAGTCAAAAGTGCCCGCGTTGTTGATACCGGCGTCCACGAACACCGCGCCGCGGACGCGGTCGATGATGGGAAAGGTGACCTCGTGGCGTCCCGGCTCGATGTGGCGAGGCAACAGCAAC
>CAZTYG010000114.1:0-4691 GCA_964617445.1 uncultured Blastochloridaceae bacterium | reverse complement strand
CCCGCCGATGGGTTCGCCGCCAACATCCGGACCGATGGAACGGAAGCTGAATCCGCGGACGGTGCGGGAGCCGCCGACAAAGGTGCGGTCGAAGAGCGGGACACGGTCGGTCCGGTCGTAGCTGTCGGCGACGGTGGTGGAACCGCGTATGGAGTAGATCAGGTCCCAAGGCAGGAGGAAAAATTTGGTGGCCTCGGCCTCCAGCTTCCAGATATTGGTGTCTCCCATGAGCGGGCCGCCGGCGCCCTCGGCCGCCAGTTCCAGCATTTCGCCCTTGCGGGTCAGGAACAGGCTGTCGCGATTGTCATAGGTGAGGGTGGCGCGCATGGAGCTCTTGGTGCGCGCTCCGGCCTCGTTGCGAATGATGAGCGGCGCGCCGGTGGAGACATCGTAAATCTCGATGTTCTCGAACTGGTAACGCAGGCCCACGCTCCAGAACTGGTTGAGGGCGCGGCCCAGCCGCAAAGCTGCCCCGTAACGGCGCTGGCTGTATTCGCTGCTGAGGAACTGGGCATCGTTGTAGAACAGGTCGAAGCCAAATGCCAGCTGCTGGTCCAGAAACCACGGTTCGGTGAAGCTGACAAGAAAGTCCTGACGGCTGAGGCCGTATTGGGCGCGGGCGCGGAATTTCTGGCCACCACCGGTGAAGGAGGGCCAGTTGGCGATGTCAAAGTTACCCTGGGTGACCTCGACGAAGCCCAGCAGGCTGTCCACGGTGCTGAATCCGGCGCCAAAGGTGACCGAGCCGGTGCGCTGCTCCTCGACGGTGATGACCATGTTTTTGCGGTCGGGAATGTTGGTTTCCTCCGGGCTGGCATCCACTTTGGAGAAGAATCCGAGGTTCTCCAACCGCTTCTTGCTGGCCTCCACGGCTACCGAGTCATACACATCGCCCGGTGCCAGCACCAATTCACGCCGCAAAACCTTGTCCTTGGTCCGGTTGTTGCCTTGGATGACGATGCGCTCCACAAAGGACTGCGGACCCTCCCTGATTTGGTAAAGCAGGTCCATGCGCCCGCTCTCAATGTTCGGAACACGCTCCGGCACCACGGCGGCGTCAATGTAACCGCGCTCGCCGTAAAGATCGCTGATGGCCTTCACGTCCTGCTCAAGTCCCTGCGGTGAAAAGGTCGCGTCCTCGAGCATCTTCATCCGGAAGAAAATTTGATCGCGGGTAAAAAGTTGGTTGCCCTCCACGTCGACGGTGCCGACGGTGTATTTGATGCCCTCGAACACCGTGATCCGGATGTCCACCACCCCGTCTTGGGGGAACAGGCGCTCGATGTCCTTGATCGTGAAGTCGATGTAGCCTTTGCTCTGGTAGAACTCGCGCAATTTGCGCATATCCT
Organism: uncultured Blastochloridaceae bacterium; assembly: GCA_964617445.1. Taxonomy (GTDB): domain Bacteria; phylum Verrucomicrobiota; class Verrucomicrobiia; order Methylacidiphilales; family CAZTYG01; genus CAZTYG01. The sequence continues at coordinate 3,342 of CAZTYG010000114.1, read as the reverse complement.
CGGTCAGCTGTTCCTCTTTCAGGATGCCGGATTTGTTGAAAATCGAGAGCAGGTTCTTGCGGCGGGTTTCGAAGAGCTTTCGCAGTTCGCGGGTTTCGAAGGTGTCGTTGCCGACGAAATCCACATTGCGCACCCAAGCGCGTTCATCCTCGCGGATGTTGAATGTCACCACCGCGCGTCCAATCTGCTCGTTGATATCGATTTTGTACTCCACCTGCGCCAGCGGAAAGCCCTTCTCGTTGTAATAGGTCTGCACTTCGCGGGCATCGGCGGAAATCTGCTGCTCGCTCAACGGTTCGCCTTCCTTGCTCTTGATCTTCTTGCGCACCGCGTTCTCCTTGATCCGCTCGGTGCCCACCACCACGATCTGCGAGAGCACCGGCTTGGGCTGGACCACCACCACCACCTTGACGCCGTCGGCCAGCGGCTCATCATAGATGCGCAAGTTTACAAACAACCCGGTGGCGTAAAGATTGCGCACATCCTCCTCGATCGCCGACAACGAATACGGCTGGCCCACCGTGCTGCGCATGTTGGACAAAATCACACTGCGGTCCACCGAGCGCGGGCCGGCGAACTCAATCTCCACCTCTTTGATGATCGGCCCGGCCGATAAAAATTCCTGCGCCGCAGTCGGTGGTTGTACCACCGTGCGGCCATCCACCTCCTGCTGACCGTGCGCGGGATCGATCACCACCAACGCCAATACGATCATCATCGGTGCGATCCATCTGCGGGCGGAATTGTGAAGCTTGTGCATATCGGTCTGATGAAAATGTGTAACCATCCCAGGGTAGGAACGTTGTGGCGACTTATTATAGGTATTTGCGTTAAAACTCTGTTGCAGATGTGAAACTGACGGAAGCCGCGAACAGCGTCAAGCGGAATGTCCGCACTTCAACAGGGTTGCAGAAAAGCTCCGGCGGACCAAGTATTAGCAAACATGAAACAGACAGCATGCCCCCTGCTATTCGTGTATGGGACGCTTCGCAGCGAGGTGGACTCCCCCATGGCCCGGCTTCTTTCCGCTCACGCCGAGGCCGCCGGGGCCGCCAACTTTCAGGGCCGACTCTATCACGTGAGCTGGTATCCCGCCGCCGTCCCCTCCGACAACCCGGAAGACAGGGTTCGTGGCGATCTTTTCCGAATGTACAATCCCGCCGTGCTGTTTCCGCAACTCGATCAATATGAGGCCTGTGGGCCGGACTTCCCGGAACCACAGGAATTCACGCGCCGCCTCATGCCGGTCCTGACCGCCCACGCCACCCACGTCACCGCCTGGATTTACCTATACAACGGTCCGGTCGGGTTCCTGCAACCAATCCCCTCCGGCGATTTCCTGGACATCCGGTTGTAGCGGCGCCCTCCCGACCGTCGAACGACCCACCACGGTTCCTAGGAGGGGTCCTCCCCAAGCTCCAACCCCTCGCCCCACCTAGCACTGCCACTTTCTCTCACCCTTTCACGTGATCACTTCACAGAATTTCCCTGAGTCATTCACGTGAATGACTCAGGGAAATCGGCGGACTGACCGCGGCCCGGATTTTGATTCATCAAACGCTCCGGAACCCCCCTCACGCATGAAGCGCTCCCGCCGCTTGCAGCGTTGACCCTGCGGGACCCCGCGCTAGCCTCTCCGCTTCATGTCACAGCAGGAAATCCAGCGGCGGCGCACCTTCGCCATCATCTCCCACCCAGACGCGGGCAAAACCACGCTGACCGAGAAATTCCTGCTCTACGGCGGCGCCCTCCAACTGGCCGGCAGCGTCACCGCCCGCAAAAACCAGCGTGCCGCCACCAGCGACTGGATGGAAATGGAACGCCAGCGCGGCATCTCGGTCACCTCCACCGTCCTTCAATTCGACTACAACGGCCATGTCATCAACCTCTTGGACACCCCCGGACACAAGGACTTCTCCGAGGACACCTACCGCGTCCTCACCGCCGTGGACGCCGCCGTCATGGTCATCGACGCCGGCAAAGGCATCGAATCCCAGACCCGCAAACTTTTCGAAGTCTGCCGCCGCCGTGGCGTGCCCATCTTCACCTTCATGAACAAATTGGACCGCCCCGCCCGCCCCCCGCTCGACCTCCTCGACGAGCTGGAAAGCGTCCTGGGCATTCATGCCCTCCCGCTCAACTGGCCTCTGGGCGACGGCGCGGAATTCCGCGGTGTCTATGACCGCGGACACAAGCAAGTCCACCTCTTCGAGCGCACCCCGCGCGGCTCCTACCGCGCCCCGGTATCGGTGGCGGGCATCGATGACGGAACCGTCCGCGCCGCCCTTCCACCCGGTGTCTATGACCGCGTGCGCGGCGAACTGGAACTCCTCGAAGGCGCCGGGGCGGACTTCGACCGCAACCGCGTCAATGACGGCACCCTCACCCCGGTCTTCTTCGGCAGTGCCGCCAACAACTTCGGCGTCCAGCTCCTCCTCGACAACTTTCTCGACCTCGCCCCGCCCCCCGCCCCGCGCCGGAGCGTCAACGGCCCGGTCGATCCAAACCACCCCGCCTTCTCCGGATTCGTCTTCAAAATTCAGGCCAACATGAACCCCAAACACCGCGACCGCGTCGCCTACATCCGCGTCGTCTCCGGCGCCTTCCGGCGCGACATGACCATTGTCCATCCGCGCAGCGGCAAAACCATCCGTCTATCCAACTCCCAGCGCCTTTTCGCCCAGGACCGCGAGACCGTCGATGAAGCATGGGCCGGCGATGTCGTCGGCCTTGTCGGCAACCAGGACTTTCAGATCGGCGACACCCTCTCCGAGGACCCCGCCATCGTCTTCGATGAAATGCCCCGCTTCACCCCCGAATGCTTCGCCTACCTCATCAACAACAGCACCGCCAAATACAAACGTTTTCGCGACGGTCTCGACCAACTCCTCAAAGAGGGCGTCGCCCAATGCTACGAACAACCCGACGCCATCCAGAAAATCCCCCTGCTCGGTGCCGTCGGCCCCCTCCAATTTGAAGTCTTCCAATACCGCATGGAAAACGAATACGGCGCCGAATGCCGCTTCGAGACCGCCCGTTGGAAAGTCATCCGCTGGATTCGTCCGAAGTCCGGCGGCGACCTCGGCGAGATCACCCTGCCCTCCGGTGCCGTTCGCGCCAATGACTCCGAAGGGCGGCCCGTGGTCCTTATCGAATCCCCCTGGTCGCTCAACTTTCTCGAAGAAAAAAACCCCCACATCGAGCACGCCGCGGAACCCTTCGGCGGCTGATCCGGCTCCATGCATCCGGTCGCCGCATTCCGTGTCCCCATTCCTGCTTGCCGACTCCCCGGCAGCCACTACCCTCGAACACCCGCGATGAAAACCTTGATTCAACACGAAA
>CAZTYG010000113.1:5058-6728 GCA_964617445.1 uncultured Blastochloridaceae bacterium | reverse complement strand
TTGCAAAAGCCAAAGACTCAACTCCCGACTGGAGCGCCACTGATCTGTGGGGATGAAGTAGCGGCGCACCGGACCCTCCCAATACCACACCAACCGCACCTGCACAACCGTCGTCATGATCGTTTTATATCATCATGCGTGCGCTCTGTGCAAGCAGGTCCGCTTGTCCCGCTCCGAACGGCCGGGCAGGATGGTCCATTGTGAATCAGAGTTCCCCTTCGCCGGACATTCCCGGTTGGCGGCCGGTGTCCCGGCTCCGTACCCGCTCCGCGCTTGAAATCGGCCATTCCCCCTGGACCATCGGCATCGAAACCATCGACCGTGCGTATGTGGACTTCGCTCCCATAGCACCCCATCTTGGACCCCTTGGAGCCACCGAAGCCCGCGCCCAGGCAGGTTGGGCCCGCTGCGATCACGGCCCCGGCCGACCCTACAAATGGGCATGGCTGGATGAAGTGGTGGACGGTTGCATCGCACAGGGGGTGCACCCGTGGTTGCAGACATCCTACGGCAATCCGGCCTACCCTGGCGGCGGTGGAATCGGCCTCGGCCAGGGAGTTCCCACATCCCCCGAAGCACTCGCCGCATGGGACCGTTGGATCGATGCGCTGGTCGCACGATACCACGACAGGGTGGACATTTGGGAAATCTGGAACGAGGCCGATCACAGCGGGGATGTCACCGTGGAACAATACACCGGCCTGTTTCTACGCACGGCCCGGCAAATCAGAAAACACCAACCCGGTGCCCACATCATCGCCCTCTCCATGGGAGGAGACCTCGCTTATGCCGCTGCGTTCCTGCGCGTGATCGCCGAAATGGGGGAAGGCCGCTTGATCAATTCGATCACCTTTCACGGCTATCCGCACAATCCGGACGATGGATTTGAAATGCCCGAATTTCTCGCCCCGCTCTGCGCGGACATCCTGCCGCACGTCGAATTGCGCCAGGGTGAAACTGGAAGCCCCTCACGCCAGATGGATGGCAGGCATCTCGCCCTCAACTCCCACCCGTTTTCCGAGCGCAAACAAGCAGTCTGGAATCTCCGCCGCATGATCAACCACCACCGGCGCGGCTTTCGCATGAGCCTCTTCCAACTTGCCGACATGATCTACGAACCGAAAGACGGCGCGCTCTTCGACCTGATCAATCCCAAGGGACTCCTCGCCATTGACCACCAAACGCGGGAGGTCACCCACCGCAAACGCTCCTACCACGCCGCCCAACACGTCTTCTCGCTGCTCGATTCCTGCTATCCCCTCCGCCCCCTCGATCTGTTGCCCACCCCGGAAGGAATCACCGCATGTGCCTGGCAACGAACCGACCGTGAACGACCCAACCTCGTCATCTGGTGGAAAAGCGATGCTCCGCCTTCGCTGCAAGACACCGCGCCCACCGGTCTTCGCCTGGACATGGAACCCATGCGCGACCCGATCCTCCTCGACCTTCTCAACGGGACCGCGCATGAAGCCGACGGACCATGGCCCGTTGCACTTCCCTGTTCCGACTCCCCGCTGGCCCTCATCGAAAGGGATACTTTCGATGCCGTGCCACTTCCCTCATGAGCTCCCCGCTGGTTCATGACTACTTCCTGCTCGGCACCGCGACCGCCCGGCGCCTGTACCAAGAAATCGCCGCCCCGCTGCCGATCCTCGATTATCACTGCCACC
>CAZTYG010000113.1:0-5048 GCA_964617445.1 uncultured Blastochloridaceae bacterium | reverse complement strand
CTCGATGCCGCCGTGCTGGCCGCCAACGAACCTTTCGAAAACATCACCCAGCTCTGGCTCGCCACCGATCCCTACAAACACCGCGCCATGCGCATCGCCGGCCTCCCGGAGCGACTGATCACCGGCAGCGCCACCGACCGCGAAAAATTCGCCGCCTGGGCCGCCGTCTATCCACAAACCCTCGGCGGACCGCTCTTTCATTGGTGCGCACTGGAACTCAAACGTTTCTTTGATCTGGACCTCCCGCTCTCGTCGGCTACTGCCGACACGATCTGGAATACATGCAACGACCGCCTTGCCCAGCCCGACTGCCGTCCACACGCCCTCCTCCAGCGCGCAGGCGTCGCGCTCGTTTGCACTTCGAACACGGCGGATGACGATCTCACCGCCCACGAATCCCTCTCCTCCACCGGCACCCGGCCGCAAATCGTGCCCACCCTCCGCGACCCCGTCCGGGTAGAGTCCGACCGCTTCGATGCCTTCGCCCGTCTCGGATGCCGGGTCGCCGACCACGCCGTGGCCACCGCCGCCGACCTTGATGTCGTGCTGCCACTCGCCCGCGAATACGCCCGTCGCGGCTGGACCCTGCAACTCCACCTTGGCGCTCAACGCGACACCAGTAGTCGTCTGCGCCGACTGGCCGGACCCGCAGGCGGTTATGCCACCATCGGCAACTCCATCGACGTCCCCGCACTGTGTCGATTCCTCGACACGCTGGAAACGGATGCCTCCCTGCCCACAACCATCCTCTTCCCACTCAACCCGTCGGACTATCCCGCACTGGCCACCCTCACGGGTTCTTTCGCCGGTGAGGGCGCGCCCGGTAAACTCCAGCTCGGCCCGGCGTGGTGGTTCAACGACCACGAATGGGGCATCCGCCAACATCTCGAAACCCTCGCCCATTACGGGCTGCTCACCACCTTCGTCGGCATGACCACCGATTCCCGCAGCATCCTCTCCATGGTGCGCCACGAATATTTCCGCCGTCTCCTGTGCGACTGGATCGGCGGACGTGTCGCCAACGGACGATTCCCCGAAGACGACTCCCTGCTTGTCTCTCTGGTGAGGCGTCTCTGCCACGACAACGCCGCCCGAATGTTTTCCCCTCAAATTCCAACAACCAACAGTCAACCATCATTCATCCCATGAGTCCATCCACCGCCGTCATCACCGGAGCCGGGGGCACACTATGCTCCGCCATGGCCAAAGAACTCGCCCGCCAAGGTCATCCTGTCGCCCTCATCGGACGCACCCTCTCCAAACTCGAAACCGTTGCCAATGCCATCCGTGGCGAGGGCGGAACCGCCCTGCCGCTGGCCGTCGATGTCACCGACATCACCGCCGTGCGGACCGCCGGGGAACGCGTCCTGTCCGAACTCGGTCCCTGCCGCATCCTCGTCAATGGTGCGGGCGGCAAACTGGAAGGAGGAGTGATGTCGCGCCCCGAATTCACTCCTGACGAACTTGTTCCCGACAGCGGTGTGCTCGGCTTTTTCAACAGCGATATGGAAATTTACCGCCGCGAAGTCGATCTCAACCTCCTCGGCACCGTCATCCCGTCCCAAATTTTCGGGCGACAGATGGCCGGTGCGGGCGGGGGTTCCATTCTCAACTTCGCCTCCATGACCAGCTACCGTCCGCTCTCCAAAGTCGCCCCCTACGCCGCCGCCAAGGCCGCCATCGTCAGCCACACCCAATGGCTGGCCGCCTACCTCGCTCCCGCCAATATCCGCGTCAACGCCATTGCTCCCGGCTTCTTCGTCAACGAACGCAGCCGCAAGCTCCTATGCCACGATGACGGCTCCCCCAGCCCGCGCGGTGCCCAGGTCCTCCACCACACACCCATGAAACGTTTTGGCGAAGCCGACGAACTCCTCGGCGCCATGAACTGGCTGCTCGACGACCGTGCGGCTGGTTTCGTCACCGGCATCACCGTGCCGGTCGACGGCGGCTTTCTTGCCTGCCCCGGCACTTGATTTACCGGCGACCGGCAGACCAAATCGGACCTAATCCAGCGCTAAGAAACGAATTTTAAAGACGGTGCCGGTACCGACTTGGGAACGGCAATCGACCGTGCCGCCCATTCCTTCAACGAGATATTTCACGATCGACATGCCCAGACCGGTAGAGGTCTCGCCGGCAGTGGGGCGTGGGCTGAGTTTGGTGAATTTGTCGTAAAGCTTGGGGATTTCATGGGTGGAAATGCCCGGCCCCTCGTCTTCAACGTCGAACCCCCGCCCGTTTTCGTCCTCCATGACACGGACCAGGACCATGGTGTCGGGCGATGAAAATTTCAAGGCATTGGAAATCAGGTTGTCCAATATCTGTTCGACCGCATGGATATCGGCACGGACCGGCAGAAGCCGCTGAGAGGCGATGAACTCCAGGGTGATCCTCTTGGTGCGGGCGCGCCCCTGAAGGCCGGAGACGACCCTGCCGGTAATGTCATTCAACTCGATGCGGTCGAGGATGAACTCGTAACGCCCTTCCTCCAGCTCGCAGACATCGGCGAGCTGCCGTATGAGTCGATCAAGCCTGAGGGCAAGAGTGCGGACCTCAGATGCGCAGCGTTTGGTGTCGGGTCCAGCGTCCTCCTGCATGTTGATGAGGTCGGCGTTGGCAAGGATGCCGGCTAGCGGGTTGCGCATGTCGTGGACGGCCATGTTCATCAGCTGAACCTTTTCCTCGCTGAGATTCTGGAGCTGTTGGTGGGCCCGCTGCGCGGCATCCTCGGCAGCGCGGCGTTTGCGGATTTCACGAGCCTGGAGGAGGTTCCACACCAGCGTGGTGCCCATCACCACCGCCACCACCAGCAACAACACAAATATCGGCACCAGCATCTCCTCCCACATCAGAACACTCTCCACCGGCAGGTAAATCCAGCGGTCGTGGATTTCTTGTTTCCGATAGTCGGGGATCGCGGCGATGGCCTTGTCGAGGATTGGCACCAGTTCAGGCAGTTCGGCTCGCACGGCGTATCGCAGTTCGAATCCGGTGCTGACGACGCCGGTAATTTTGAGGTTGGCAAGGCCCTTTTCGCGTATGATGTGGCTGGCATTGGCGAGGTTGCCAATATAGGCGTCGGCACTGCCGCGCGCGACCATCAGAAGCGCCTCGGCCACGGTTTCTACATGGATGATTTCCTCCCCCATCCCCCGCGCCTCCAATACGTCCGAAAGCACATATCCTTGGGGCAGAGCCACCCGCCGACCACGCAACGAATTGAGCCCGAGAACAAACGGCTCGTCGGTCCGTGTGATGATGGCGCTGGGAATATCGGCATACGGTTTGCTAAAAAGAAGGTATTCGGCCCGTTGCGGTGAATAAGCGGTACTGACCAGCATATCGACCCGGCCCCGGCGCGCGTCTTCAAGGATGTCGCTCCAGCGATCAGCCACCGCAATCTCGAATCCAACACCCATGATTTTTTCGAGCATGGTGAGGATTTCGATATCAATGCCCTCGTATATTCCGTCGGCTCTGCGGCGGGAGTAAGGCGGCCAATGGGGATCTATTCCAACACGAATGCGCGGGTGGCGTTGGAGCCAGTCGATTTCCGCAGTGGTGAATCCTGCGCGGACCACGGGGCTGTCGTCAGCCGACGTTCCAAGATGGGACGGGGGATCTCCGGGAGAACGGGCCACAAAGGCCCAGAGACATAAAAACAGAACCGCCGCGAAACCACTCGCCGCGCCCACTGTCCATGACGAGAACCACTTGTTGCGCATTTTGATACGCCCATACTCCTTAATCTAAAAGTAGCCATCAAAACAATTCCCGACAAGCAGAACATTTTTCCGGTGGATTTTTCCCGGGGTGCGGGACATCATCGCCCCCCATGATCACCCACGTTGTCATATTTTGGACCGACAAGAACGACTCCGCCGCACGCGCCCGCCTGCTGGAGGGCTGCAAAGGATTGGAGTCGATCCCCGGAGTGTTGAACTTTCGCTACGGAACCCCCGTTTCCAGCCCGCGCGGCGTGGTGGACGACAGCTACACCGCCGCGATCTCCATGGACTTCGTCTCGCAGGCCGACGCCGACGCCTACCAGTCCCATCCGGACCACGTGCTGTTCGTGGAAAAAGTTTACAAGCCCAACGTCAAGCGCGTGGTGATCTACGATTACGCAACACCCGCCGCATAATTCAGCAGACGGTACCAATTGTCCCTCTGGCACGGCTCGTATCCGGCCCCGCTGATGGTCCGGCGGATGTCCTCCACCGTCAGCCGGAACTTTGCCCCCGCCTGCGAGACCACATTCTCCTCCATCATCAGGCTGCCGAAGTCGTTGGCGCCGAATTTTAACGCCAACTGGCCGATGCGCGGCCCCTGGGTCACCCATGAGGACTGGACGTTTTCGAAGTTATCCAGAAAAATGCGCGCCAGTGCCTGCATCCGCAGATATTCATGCGACCCCACAGTCTCCGCCTTCAACACGGTGCCCTCGGACTGAAACGTCCAGCAGATGAACGCCGTGAATCCCCCGGTGCGATCCTGAAGGTCGCGCAGCCGCTGCAAATGCTCCAGCCGGTCCTCCAAACTCTCCACATGCCCGAACATCATCGTCGCGCTCGATTTTAATCCGAGATCGTGGGCGGTCTCCATCACCTCCAACCAGCGGTCGGCATCGCACTTCAACGGCGATATCCGCTCACGAATGCGGTTGACCAGAATTTCCCCCCCGCCTCCGGGAATGCTGCCCAGTCCGGCTTCCTGGAACCGCGTGATCACCTCGCGCAAAGGCATCCCGAAAACCTCCGCGAAGTGATGGAATTCGGGAGGGGAAAACCCGTGTACATTGACGCCGGGATATTTCTCCCTCAGGTGGGCGAGCAGTTCCAGATAGTAGTCGATTCCAAGGTCCGGGTGGTGGCCGCCCTGCATCAGAATCTGCGTGCCCCCCACCGCCACCAGTTCATCCATTTTTGCATCGATCTCGTCGTGACCGAGCACGTAGGAGTCCTTGTCCTTGGCGGTTCGATAGAAGTTGCAGAACTTGCAATAGACGTTGCAGACGTTGGTGTAATTGATGTTGCGGTCGATGA
>CAZTYG010000112.1:3066-6758 GCA_964617445.1 uncultured Blastochloridaceae bacterium | reverse complement strand
AAACAAGCCCGCAAATTTGGCTGGTGGTCCCGGGGTCTGTGGGCGGCGGCGTTGTTGATTTCGGCGGTCGGCTCCCATCAAATCCAAGTACTGAAAGATGAATATCTGGCTCCGCAGCCGGTATTGAGCGCGCAGGACGCGCGGGTGGAATTTCTCAATCCGGGTGATTTTTTTGTGGAGGACTATCCGGCGACCATCCGGCTGGTGTTGCGCAGTGCCGCGACGCTGGAGGCGGGTCGTCAGGTGACCGTGGCGATCGATTTAAAGAGTCTGGAACCGGGCGAACAGGAGGTGAATCTGTCGGAATCCATGGTGCGCGGGCTGCCGCGGGATGCGAACATCGAGTTGTTCGATCCGCCTGGATTCACCTTTCAGTTGGGGCAAATCCGGCGGGGTACGGTGGAAGTTTCCGATGTCAAAACCATCAAATTGGCGCGCAATCTGGTGGTGGAAAATATCACGGTAGAGCCCACGCGCTTGCCGCTGGTGATCCGACGGCTGAAGGAGACCGACGAGCCGTTTCTGCGTTTGCCGGAACTGGATTTGTCAGGAATTCAGGAACCGGGCGTTCATGTGCTGACGTTGGTGCCGCAGTTCCAGGCCGGGGTGGACGTGGCGGCACCCGCGACGCGGGAGTTGCGTGTGACGGTGACAGTCCGCACCAAAGAGGACTGACCGATCATAATTGGAAAGACATACCCGACCCGGAGAGGATCGATTCGATGATGCTTTCGACTTGGGAAGGCAGCAGACGGACCCCCTGACGACCGAGAATTTCGTCCGCTTTTGCCCGCACGTGGGCGCGGCGGGCGGTTGGGTCGGAACCCGCCATGATTTCCGGGTCCAGCGCCATACCTAACTCCAGGACAAATCCGCGCCAATGCTCATCGTCTGGTGGTTGCAGGCTGGTGGGAGCGTGGGTTGCAGGCACAGACGACGCGGCAGGAATGGGTGGCGCGGGGGGCTTGGCGGCCGTGGAAGTTGAGGGCGGGGACACGGGGGCGGGTTTGACCGGCAAAGAAACCGGTGGGGATGACGTGGCTACGGGGGGCGGGGGGGCCACAGGCGGAGATTCTGAGGATTCGGAAAGTGTATTCAAAATCACCGGGGGGATTTCCACGCCCATGACCCCGCAACAGGTCTTCATCAATTCGAGTTTGAGGGCGGCGTCGATGGCGATTTTATCGGACGTGAGTTTTTCTTCAATGAGGCGGCAGGTGCTGAGGGCCAGGCGGAGTTCATGGCCGGCTTCGAAATCGGCGTTGGTAAGATTCGAGGCCAGGTAAGGGGCGACGCGAGCGCGGAGTTTTTCCACCGTCCATGCCCCCTCTTCGGCTTCCGTGGCGGGAGCGAGGAGATGTGGTTTTCCCAAGTGTTGCAGGATGTCTTCGATCAGTTGGGTGCGGACATCGGAAGGCAGCTCAATGGAGTCGCGGGCGAGCTTGTCATTCACCAGCCGGGATATCTGGGCGTGGAGTTCGGGGCTGGCTCCGGCGTTAATGAGGGAGAAGGTGATATGCTGGGCGATGTAGGTGGCGAGTTTGTGGCGCAACGCCGCCATGTCTGTGGGGGACTGGCCGGGATGAGCCATTTTTCTGGTCTCTTTAGGTCCTTCGGAGTTCATCGGTTGCACACAACGGATTTAGTCTGATGATGGCGGTTCCGGCCTCGATTTCAATGGCAATACACCACGTTCTAGTTGCCATCATCACCGTCGATGTCATCGGACTCGATGTCGAGATCGGGGATGTGGGTGAAGGCGATTCTCATCGGCGCGGAGTCGCGCGCCTCATGGGCACCACCGTAGTGGACCTTGGTGCGCCCGAATTTTTGGTTGAGGCGGTCGATGGCGTGGTGCAGGCGGTGGCGTCTTCCGGTGGGGTCGAAGAGGCTGGGGGTGAAGGCGTCGAGGGAAGCGAGGTGGAACAGGGAGACCGAGACGGCGACGGGTTTTTCGCGAACGAGGTGTTGGGGGCGTTGGTCGAGCGCGAGATGGAGAGCGCGCAGAAAAGTGAGGGTATCCTGGGTGGGTTCGATGCGCACGTCGCGGCCCCAGCGCTTGCCGCCGGTGTATTTGATGGAGACGCCGAGCAGGGCAGAAGTCATTCCCATGTGGCGCAGGCGCATGGCGGCTTTTTGCAGGAGCCGGGAGAGGACCGAGCGGGCCCCGGACTCGTCGCGCAGCTCCGGCGGCAAGACATGGGAGTGCCCCACCGTGGTGTGCCGGGTGGGGGGACGCCAGACGGGATCGCCGCGCATGGCGGCATGAAAGCGGCCGCCTTCGATCCCGCCCCACACCTCGCGCAAGGTTTCTTTGCGGGCGGCGCAGAGCTGGCGCACGGTGGTGATACCGTAGGCGCGCAGGCGCTCCTCCATGCGGCGGCCGATGCCGCATAAATCCCGCAGGGTGAGGGGATGCAGGATGTGGGGAAGGTCGGTTCGCTCAATGATCACAAGGCCGTCGGGTTTTTGCATATCGGAGGCGGTCTTGGCCAGGAAGGTGTTGGGGGCGATTCCGATCGAGCAGCGTAGCGTAGGGCCGGCCTGTTCGGCGATCACGCGTTTGATTTTGAGGGCCATGGCCTCTGCCTCCGCGCGGTCGCGCAGTCGTCCATCCAGATAGCAGACCATTTCATCGATCGACATCACCTCGTCCACATGCAGGCAGGATTCCACCAGCTCCACCAGGCATTTGTGCCAGCGCACATATTCGGCGTGGCGGGCCTCCACCAGCACGATGCCAGGGCACATCCGCCGGGCATCGGCTACGATGGTGCCGGTCTTCACCCCGAACGCCTTGGCTTCGTAACTGGCGGCGATGCAACAGGTCGAGTCCGCCAGCATCGGCACCACCCCCACCGGACGGCCCCGCAGCTCCGGACGGAGATGCTGTTCGACCGAGGCGAAGTAGGAGTTGAAATCGACAAACAACGCGCGCAGTGCCATTCCCTATGTATACATTTGTATTCCATGGCGCGCCAGTTGATTTTGTGTCGTGAAACACTTGGCGGGTGGGGGGTTCTCTGGCAGTGTTTCCGGCTCAACACATGTCCCATCACGATCCAACATTGACCCGCAATTTCTGCATTATCGCCCACATCGACCACGGCAAGACTACCCTGTCGGACCGGTTGTTGTCGGCTACCAGCACCCTCAGCGACCGCGAACTCCAAGAGCAACATCTGGATTCGATGGACTTGGAGCGGGAGCGGGGGATCACCATCAAGGCGCACCCGGTGACCATGCAATACGAGGCCAAAGACGGCAAAACCTACAAATTCAATCTCATCGACACCCCCGGCCACGTCGATTTTTCCTACGAGGTGTCGCGGAGCCTTTCAGCCTGCGAGGGGGCGATTTTGATCGTCGATGCGGCCCAGGGAGTCGAAGCCCAGACGGTGGCGAATCTCCATCTGGCCACGCAGCAGAATTTAACCATCATCCCGGTCATCAACAAAATCGACTTGCCCAACGCCGACCTGCCCAATGTCCACCGCCAGCTTGAGGACATCCTGATGATTCCCGCCAATGAGGCCATACCGGCCAGCGCGAAAAACGGCATCGGCATCAGCGAAATCCTTGAGGCCGTGGTGGAACGCATTCCGCCGCCGAAACAACGGGTGGACGAGCGCACCCGGGCGTTGGTATTTGACTCGGTCTTCGACACCTACCGCGGCGTCATTGCCTACGTG
>CAZTYG010000112.1:0-3056 GCA_964617445.1 uncultured Blastochloridaceae bacterium | reverse complement strand
GCTCAAGGCGGGTGATCCCATCCTGCTCATGCACACCAACCAGAAATACGAGGTCAAAGAGGTGGGCATCTTCTCGCCCAGCATGATTCCGAGCAAATCCCTGGGTGAGGGGGATACCGGCTACGTCGTCGCCAACATCAAGACCTCCGCCGAGCTCAAGATTGGCGACACCATCACCAGCAGCCAGCAACCCGCCAAAGAGGCCCTTCCCGGCTTCAAAGAAGTCCAGCCGATGGTTTTCTCGGGCATCTATCCGATCAACAACGCCGACTTCGAGCACCTGAAGCTGGCGCTGGCCAAGCTCCAGCTCAATGACTCCGCGCTGGTTTTCCAGACCGAAAGCTCCGTCGCCCTCGGTTTCGGCTTTCGCTGCGGCTTTCTCGGCCTGCTCCACATGGAAATCATCCAGGAACGCCTGCGCCGGGAATACGACATGGATATTATTTCCACCTATCCGAGCGTCGTTTATCAGGTGGTCCGCACCAATGGTGAGATGCTCAATGTGGACAACCCCACCCATCTGCCCGATCCCTCCGTCATCGAAGAAATCCGCGAGCCGATGGTCAAAGCCTTCCTGCTCTGCCCCAGCGAGTGCATTGGCGACGTCCTCCAACTCATTCATGACCGTCGCGGCGAATGCGAGCACACCGAGACTCTGGATTCCCGCCGCGTCATGCTCACCATCGTCATCCCGCTCAACGAAATCCTCGTCGATTTCAACGACAAGATCAAAACCATCACCCGTGGCTACGGATCGATGGACTATGAATACGCCCCCTACCGCGCCTCCAACCTGGCCAAGCTCGATATCCTGGTCAACGGCGAACCGATGGATGCGTTTTCCACCATCGTTCACCGTGAAAAAGCCGAGGCGAGGGGACGAGTGCTGGTGGCCAAGCTCAAGGAAGTCATCCCGCCGCAGCTCTTTAAAGTCGCTCTCCAGGCCGCCATCGGCGGCAAGATCGTCGCCCGCGAGGACGTCAAAACCGTCGGCAAAAACGTCACCGCCAAGTGCTACGGCGGCGACATCACCCGCAAGCGCAAGCTGCTTGAAAAGCAGAAAGAGGGCAAAAAGAAGATGAAGCAGTTTGGAAAGGTCAACATCCCCCAAGAAGCTTTCATGGATGTCCTAAAAACTTCATAGCCAACAATTTGCACAACATATGAAGTCTCCCGTAAAAGAAGCAAAAAACTATTTACACTTTTTAAATAAAAAGTGGAACTATAGCCGTGAACAGTTCTCGGAGAAGGACTTGCAGAAGATTTCGGAGTTGCGTGAGGATTTGGCCAGGGTGGTATCAAAGGATATCCAAGGGGATGCGGCGGTCGATGTGATCAAGCGTGCCGACGCGTTCTGTGGAAAGAAATTTCCGGCCAAACCGGCGGATTGGTGGATCGAAAATGTGGAGGTCATTTTTGTGGCCCTGGTGCTGGCCTTGGGCCTGCGCACCTATGTGATCCAGCCATTCAAAATCCCCACTGGATCCATGGAGCCGACCCTGATGGGCATTCATGCCGTGCCTCTGGAGAGTTCGCCCAATCCTATCATGCAGGTTCTCAACTTCGTATTTCAGGGCAAGCGTATGGTGTCACTCGTGGCGCGCGATCAAGAACAGGTCCAAATGATCACCGAACAGCCGTACCTTGGGGTTTTTACCACCGTGGTCGTACGCACCGACAAAAACACTTATCGGCTATGGGCCGGAGGCGGCGAGATCCGGCGCGGGGCTCCGCAGCTGTTCGATGGCTCCCGCGACCGACCCGCGCAAATCCTATCCGACCGGGTCTTCGAGCCGGGCGAGACCATCCTCCGGTTCGCGCGGGTTTCCGGCGACCACGTCTTCGTCAACAAGATGTCCTACCACTTTCGCAAACCCCGCCAGGGCGAGGTTTTTGTGTTTACCACGGCCGGGATTCAGGGCATTCACGGCCCGCACAGTCCGATGCGCCTGACCCAGTATTACATCAAACGCTGCGTGGGAGTTCCTGAAAGCGAGCTGCGATTAGACCCGCCGATGCTGACCGACCGCCGCGAACCCATCGAGCATCCCATCATGCAGCGCATCATGCGCATGGAAAACGGCTACGAGGGCTACGCCACCGGAACCCAACGACTCCGCCATCCGGAGGATTGGGTTCGTTTACGCAAAAAAGAATACTGGGCCATGGGCGACAACAGCTACAACAGCGAGGACAGCCGCAGCTGGGGCGTGGTGCCGGAGCGCAACTTGATCGGGTCCGGCCTGGTGGTCTATTGGCCATTCAGCCGCCGTTGGGGCCTGATCCACTAGTCAGCCCATTTTCTCACTCTATCTTCGGTCCCCTTATTAACTTCGCACAATATATGTTATACGAAGTTTCGAAAGAAGCTTTTAAGTTTTGCCATTGCCTGTCCACGATGGCTGAATCTCCCCTTCTCCGCTGCATTCATGCAAGCGAACGTTCGCTCATAACCCTGCGGAATGAACACCGGATCGTACCCAAAACCGCTGTCGCCTTCGGGCATGAATGCGATCCTGCCCTCGCAAGTCCCATCAAACACACCCGCTTCAATTCCGTCGCGGAAAAGAACCAAAACACACCGAAACCGCGCCCCGCGTTCTGAAGCCGGCACCCCATCGAGCTCATGAAGCAGTTTTTCGACGTTTTTCAGATCATTCGACGGCTCCCCGGCATAGCGGGCCGAAAACACCCCCGGCGCGCCGTTTAAAGCATCGACCTCCAGCCCGGAATCGTCCGCCAGCAACCATCCCGGACATCGCCCTGCGACCGCCCGGGCCTTGATCCGGGCATTGGCCTCGAACGTCGGCCCATCCTCGATGATTTCTTCCTCGAAACCAATTTCCTGAAGCGTCCGGACTACCCACCCCTCACCCAGCAACGCGGCCAGCTCCATAGCCTTTTTTTTATTGCCGGATGCGATGACGATTTCGTTCGGCGGGGACTCAGATTGAATGGAGTTGGCGGGTATCATGTGATCACGGCCTCCAGCCCATGATTTCCCACAGACCCACCCCGGTCAAGCGCGACGGACGCCTCCACCGCAGGCTCGCTGA
>CAZTYG010000111.1:5651-6782 GCA_964617445.1 uncultured Blastochloridaceae bacterium | reverse complement strand
GTCCATGAGCAGACCGATGGTGCCGGTGGGGGCGAGCACGGTGACCTGGGCGTTGCGGTAGCCGTGGGCCTCGCCGAGTTCGGCGGCGCGGTCCCATGCGTGGCGGGCCGCCTCGCGCAGGGGGGCGGGGCAGGAGGGGTCGATGTGTTCCACGGCTTTGCGGTGGAGGTGGATGACCTGGCGCATGGGTTCGACGTTGTCTGGAGCAAGGGGCCGGTCGAGTTGGAACATGCGGGCGTCTTGGTAGCCGGGAAAGGGGCCGACGTGGGCGGCCATCTCGGCGCTGACGGCATAGGCGGTGCCGGTCATGACGGCGGTGATGGCGCCTGCCAGGCCGCGGCCCTCGTCGGAATCGTAGCCGTGGCCGTAGCTCATGATGAGGGAGCCGAGGTTGGCGAAGCCGAGACCGAGGGTGCGAAAGATGTGGGAGTTGACGGCGATGCCCTCGGTGGGATAGCTGGCGCTGTCCACGAGGATTTCCTGGGCGATGATGAAGACGCGGACGGCGGCGCAAAAGCGCTCGGTGTCAAAGGAGCCATCGGCGCGTTTGAACTTCATGAGGTTGAGGGAGGCGAGATTGCAGGCGGTGTCGTTGAGGAAGAGGTATTCGGAGCATGGGTTGGTGGAGTGCTGGCGGTCGGTGCCTTTGCAGGTGTGCCATTGGTGAATCGTGTCGTCAAACTGGACGCCGGGGTCGCCGCAGGTCCAAGTGCCCTGGGCGATTTTTTGCAGCAGGTCGCGGGCGCTTTTTTTCTCGCAGGGTTGGCCGTCGCGGACGGTGCGGGTCCACCACTCGCGGTCATTGATAGCGGCCTCCATGAAGGAGTCGGAGACGCGGACCGAGAGGTTCTCGTTCTGATACATGACCGAGCCGTAGGCGTCGCCGTTGAAGCTGCCGTCGTAGCCCTGTTCAATGAGCGCCCATGCTTTTTTCTCTTCGTTGAGTTTGGCGGTGATGAACTCCTCGATGTCGGGGTGCCAGTCCTTGAGGGTGTTCATTTTGGCGGCGCGGCGGGTTTTGCCGCCGGATTTCACGACGTTGGCGATTTGGTCATAGACTTTGAGGAAAGACATGGGGCCGCTGGGCTTGCCGCCGCCGCTTGGGTTCCATCACGCCAGTTGTCGATGGAT
>CAZTYG010000111.1:0-5641 GCA_964617445.1 uncultured Blastochloridaceae bacterium | reverse complement strand
CCCGACGGCTTGCCGCCGCCGCTGAGCTTCTCGCGGGTGGAGCGAATGGTGGAGAGATCGCTGCCGCTGCCGGAGCCGAACTTGAATAGCATGGCTTCGCTGCGGGCAAGGTCCATGATCGACTCCATATTGTCGCCGACGGATTGGATGAAACAGGCGCTGCACTGGGGATATTCGTATTGGGTGGTGGCGCGCTCGGCGGTGCCGGTTTCCGGATTGAAAAAGAAGTTGCCCCGGCCGCTGTCTTTGCCGATGCCGTACTGGTGGTAGAGGCCGACGTTGAACCAGACCGGGGAGTTGAACGCACCGTATTGGTTCACACAAAGCCAGGTCAGCTCCTCGTAAAAGGTCTCCGCTTCGGACTCCGAGGCGAAGTAACCGTTTTTGATGCCCCAGTCGGCGATAGTGCGGGTGACGCGGTGGATCAACTGGCGCACCGAGTTCTCGCGCCCCCCCGCCGTGGGATCGGTGCCGCGGGCGATGTCGCCGTAGAAATACTTGGAGACGGCGATTTTGGCCGCCAACTGGCTCCAGGATTTGGGAACCTCCACATCCTCCTGTTTAAAAATCACCCGGCCCTTGTCGTCGGTGATCTCGGCGGTGCGTTTCTCCCACTCCACATCGTCGAACGCATGGGTGCCCTCACGGCTGAAAACACGGTCGATCCGCAGCCCTGAGACGTCCTGCCGACGTTTGACCATGCTCGGTGTCTTGGATCGGCGCTTGGGGTCACTTACGACGGCTGGGGAGGAGGGTTGGATCATACTTTTTTCTTCCTAATCTGTTGGGGTTGAGGGGCTAATCTTTTTACGCGAGCATAAGCGAAAACGTGGCTAACCATACCACATATGCCATATCTAGTCGACCATACTACTATCCATAGTGGTGTCAATCAAAACCCCGGATGAATGTTTTTCAATGCATTGGCAACCCCGCTAATTCTCGTCGCCTGCGAAGACCTGTGCCGCATTGGGAATGGCGATTCCGCTATTTTGTCAGGGGATGGGCGGAGGTGAATTGCCGGTTGACGTTGCATGGGGGAGGGAGCTTTGATGGGGTATGGACATCACGGCACGGGGCAAAACGGTTCTGGATTTGGAGATCGCCGCCCTGCGCAGGCTCAAAAAAAGGATCGACGGTGCATTTGAGCAAGCGGTGCAGCAGTTGTTGAAGACCATCAACCAGCGCGGCAAAATCCTGGTTTGCGGCGTGGGCAAGTCCGGTCACATCGGCGACAAAATCGCGGCGACGCTGACCAGCACGGGCGCCCCGGCTGTGGTCCTCAACGCCCTCAACGCCACGCATGGCGACCTCGGCTTGGTCAACCGGGGGGACGCCGCCATTGTGTTGAGCTATTCGGGCGAGACTGACGAAATCTTGCGCATCATCCCGGTGCTCAAGCGCGAAGGGGTGTTTCTGATTGCCATGACCGGAGATACGAAGTCCACCCTGGCCAGCCAGTCCGACATCCACCTGGATGTGTCGGTGGAGCGCGAGGCCTGTCCGCTCAACCTGGCCCCCACAGCCAGCACCACCGCGATGCTGGTGATGGGAGATGCACTGGCCATGGCGCTGCTTGAACAGCGCGGACTGACCAAGGGCGACTTCGCCCGCTTCCACCCCGGCGGCAGCATTGGACGCACACTTCTGCTCGGAGTCCGCGACGTGATGCGGCCCATCGACTCGGTGGCCGTCTGCCGCGACACCATCAAAGTCAAGGACGCCCTGGCCCTCATCACCGCCAAACGCTGCGGCGCGGCCATCGTGATCAAAGCCTCCGGCGTTCTGGCCGGCATCTATACCCACGGCGATTTTGCCCGCGGCTACGGTCAGGACAACGCCATTGGCGACCGTCCCATCGGCAAAGTCATGACCGCCCGGCCCGTGACCGTGCGCGTTGACAAACTCGCCGCCGACGTGCTCAATATCCTCTCCCAACACCGGATCGAGGACCTCGTGGTGGTGGACTCGAAGAACAAACCGGTCGGCCTGGTGGACACGCAGGACCTGACCAAAGTCAAACTCATCTGAAATCTCTGAAAAGGACCGGAAATTTATGGCGAACGTTAACGCGAACGATGTGAAAAAAGGCATGGCCATCCGCTACAAGGGGGATGTGTGCATTGTCATGGACCTGCAACACCGCACTCCCGGCAACCTGCGCGCCTTCGTCCAGGTGCAGATACGCTCCATCAACACCGGACGGTCCTCCGACGAACGCCTCAGCTCCACCGAAAAAGTCGAGTTGGTGAACATCTCCAACGAGAAGTGGGAGTTCAGCTACAAAGACCCGACCGGCTACAACTTCATCAACCCCGAGACCTACGACAACCTCACCCTCACCGAAGACGTGGTCGGCTCCGCCAAAGACTACCTGACCGAGAACATGGCGGTGGATATCACCTTTGTGGAGGGCAAGATCGCCGCCGTGGATATGCCTCCCACCGTGACCCTCAAAATCACCGAGTCCGCCGAAGGCATTCGCGGCGACTCCGCCAACAACGTCCAAAAACCGGCCACTTTGGAAACCGGCATCACCGTCCAAGTTCCCCTTTTCATCAAAGAGGGTGAGATGGTCAAGGTGGACACCCGCACCGGCAAATACATCAGCCGCGCGTGACCCCGGCCTTGATTCCCACGCGGAAAGGCGGCAAAGCACGGCCATGACCGTGCTGGAATTGAAACAAGGAATCACCCGGCTCTCCACCTGGTGGTCGATGACTCCGGCCGGGAGATCGCACATTTGTTGATCGAGGATTCTGTTTTCGTCTATTGGTTGGACCACGTGAGAGTCATCGACATCGACGACGTGTCCTGAGAGGCCGTCTAAAAAATGCTGAAACGCCGTTTTACGGCGGATAAAATCCGTGGGCGGCGTTGCTCCTCAGTTGCGTATTCATGTGAATATGCGCCTTCGTCGCGCCTTGCCCACGGGATTTTCTTCTTGCAAACCGTCATTCCAGCACTTGTTAGACGGCCTCTGAGGATTGCCACTCCTTCCTATCCGCGTAAGCTGGCCATCATGCCCGACGCCTTTCACGTCATGACCAAGCCCATCGGGCCGATCTGCAACCTTGATTGCAGCTATTGTTTCTACTTGGAAAAAGAGAAACTTTTTCCCTCCAACGAGAATTTCAAAATGAGCGACGAGGTCCTCGAGACCTACATTCGCTCCTATATTCAGTCCCAGAAAGTTCCGGAGATCAGCTTTGCATGGCAGGGAGGCGAGCCCACGCTGCTCGGGGTGGATTATTTTCGCAAAGTTGTGGAACTGCAAAAAAAACACGCCGCCGGCCGCCGCGTCACCAACGCCCTTCAAACCAACGGCACCCTGCTCGACGACGAATGGAGCGAATTCCTCGCCGCCCATCACTTTCTGGTGGGCCTGAGCATCGATGGCCCGCCCAAGCTCCACGACGCCTATCGCGTGGACAAAAAGCAGCGTCCCACCTACGACAATGTGATTCGCGGCCTGCGTCTGCTCAGGAAACACGGCGTGGAATTCAATACCCTGACCGTGGTCAACCGCATCAATTCCCAACAACCGCTCGAACTCTATCGTTTCCTCAGGGACAACGGCTCCGGCTTCATCCAGTTCATCCCGCTTGTGGAACGTCTTGCCGACACCGAGGCCGCCCGGCTCGGACTGGACCTGGCCCTGCCTCCGAAAGTGGATGACCCCGATCCGGCCGGACTCCCCGTCACGGAATGGAGCGTTCGCCCCAAAGACTACGGGAACTTTCTCACCACCATCTTTGATGAATGGGTCCGGCGCGACGTCGGTAAAGTCTTCGTCCAGCTCTTCGATGTCGCCCTCGGCAACTGGTCCGGCAACGGCGGCGGCCTGTGCGTCTTCAATGAAACCTGTGGCAGCGCGCTGGCCGTCGAGCACAACGGCGATGTCTATTCCTGCGACCACTACGTCTATCCCGAATACCGCCTCGGAAATCTCATGCAGGAGCCGCTCGGTGACATGGTCGATTCCGGATTCCAGAAAAAATTCGGGACCGACAAGCGCGACGCCCTGCCACGTTACTGCCGGGAATGCGAGGTGCGTTTCGCCTGCCACGGTGAGTGTCCGAAACACCGTTTCCTGCGCACCCCGGACGGCGAGCAGGGGCTCAACTACCTCTGCGCGGCCTACAAACAATTCTTCCGTCATATTGATCCGGCCATGACCACCATGACCCGTCTGTTGCAAAATCGACGCGCGCCGGCCGGCATCATGGGAATCCCCCCCGGCCGTTGGGAAAAAGGCCGCGCCATCGGTCTTTGAAGCGGTGAAAATGCCGAGTTCCCTCCGGGCGACGCCGCTTTGGTAAGGAGCGACGGGGTCGGTGGATCACCACATGGGAATGACTTCCCCAGCGCGGGCCTGTTATCTGCGGCGGCGTCGGCTGGAGGGGCGGGAGTTGGATTGTTTTTGTTTGGCGGGAGCCGGGGAGGTGCGCGCGGCGCTGGAAGCCTTTTTTTGTCCGCCTCGGTGACGCCGGGAGGAGGCACCGCCGCTGGAGGGCGCGGAGGCGGCGGGAGCGGTGCGGGTTTGGCTCTGTTTTCCGCGGCCGTGCCGGGGACGGCTTTCATCGGCGCGGCGGGATTTTTTCCCGTCGCGTGACGTTTCACTGCGCTCCGGGGGGGCGGCTTGGCGCGGGCGTTCGGGGGCGGTGGGCTGGCCGGGGGCCAGACGGAAGTCGATCTGTTGTTTGTAGAGGTCGATGCGTTCGACTTGGACGTTGAGGTGGTCGCCAGCCTGGAAGGTCCGGCCGTTTTTTTTGCCGTAGAAGTTGCGGCTGCGTTCGTCGTAGTAGTAAAAGTCGTCGCGCAGGGTGGAGACGTGGACGAGTCCGGAGATGAGGAAATCGGGCAGTTCGACGAACATGCCGTAGTTCTG
This sequence comes from uncultured Blastochloridaceae bacterium, assembly GCA_964617445.1. Lineage (GTDB taxonomy): Bacteria > Verrucomicrobiota > Verrucomicrobiia > Methylacidiphilales > CAZTYG01 > CAZTYG01. The sequence continues at coordinate 750 of CAZTYG010000111.1, read as the reverse complement.
GACGTCGATGATGACGGCGGGGAAGGATCCGGGGTTGTCAGCGTCCATTTGGCGGGAGAAGAACTCGAATTTCTTGAGTTTGACGGACTCCTGCTCGGCTTCGGAGGCGGTGCGCTCGGTGGTGGAGATGTGGGCGGCGGCTTTGTTGAGTTCGTCCACGGAGTAACGGTGGCCGCCGCCGGAGGGCAGGGTGCGGTGGACGACGAGGTCGGCGTAGCGTCGGATGGGGGAGGTGAAGTGGGTGTAGTTGGTCTTGCCGAGGCCGTAGTGGCCGAGGGGTTTGGCCATGTAGAGGGCGCGTTTGAGGGAGCGGAGCAGGCCGATTTTCAGGGCGTAGGAGGCGCCTGAGGAATTGATGAGGCGGATGGCTTTCTGGAGTTCGGGCTTGCGGGTGAGGTCGCCGACTTTGAGTCCGGCGGCCAGCAGGTTTTCGCGGAACTCGTTGAGTTTTTCCGGATCGGGTTCCTGGTGGACGCGGTAGATGGAGGGGGTGTTGTGATTTTTGAGGAAAGAGGCGACCTGCTCGTTGGCAAGCAGCATGAATTCTTCGACGAGCTGGTGGGAGCTGTCGTGTTCGACTTTTTCGAGGGCGACGGGCTCGCCGTGTTCGTTAAGGCGGACTTTGACTTCGGGCATGTCGAGGTCGAGGGAGCCGGAGGCGAAGCGTTTGAAGCGGAGGGCCTCGGCGAGTTTCCATGCCTGATGGACGGCCTCTTCGATTGGGCCGGAGGGGGGGCGCTGGAGGACGGC
>CAZTYG010000110.1:0-6821 GCA_964617445.1 uncultured Blastochloridaceae bacterium | reverse complement strand
ACGGACTGGCTTTGCCTCTCCGCGTCTTTGCGTTACTTCTTATCTTCCGTCTTCGTGTCCCTTCGCGCATTTCCTGTAAAAAAAAATCAGAGTCAGCGGATTTGAACGTTGGGATCGGTGGCTTCTTTGTGGAGCTTGTTCTGCTCGGCGATCAGTGGGGGCAGGGAAAGGTCGGCCCGTTGATTGAGATTGTATTGGAACTGGTATTCATGATTCCAGGCCACCATGCGGAATGGCAGTTGGGTGGCGCGGTCCACCCACAATTCATGACTGGTGGCGGTGCGATTGCTTCCTTCGAGGGACCCGCGTGGTTCGGGGGTGGATTGCGAATGCGCGGCGGAGTCGTGGAAATAGTAGTCCAGCGTCATACCCCGGTGGTTCAGTTCCCCGACTTTGTGGCCTTCGGTGACCCAGTTGATGTAGCCGAAATCGCCAAAAGCAAATTCCGGGAGGGTGACAAAGGCCGGGGGGCTTTGGGTGGAGATCATGGCCACACGACCCGGTCCGAGCATCATATAGACGTAGCCATCATGAATCCAGTTTTCGGTGATGACACCGCCGGGTCCGGTGATTTGTTCGCGCTTGGTGGTTTCATTCTTCGCATAGCGCATTTCACTGGCCAATTGGAAGGCGGGCGCGGAATTCTCGCTTGTCGAAGGGAACGTGGAAGAGGGGGGGGTGGGGGTGGCGGGGGCCGCAAGCGGACGAATGGTCACCACCCAGAATGCAGGGGCGGGAACCTCGAAGTCCAGGATTCCATCACGGGGCACCTGTCCGCCTTCCTCCGCAGGGGGCGGAAAGGAGCTGTCATCGGCCGTTTCGCTTTGGGCGTGGGCCGGGAGCCCGGGGAGGACCAGCAGGGCGGCGAGTGCGAGGCGGGTGGTGTGAAAGGCGGGGCGCGATATCATGGCAGTGTCCGGTCTTGGACGGTTTCGACGCGGGTATCCAATACCTCTCCGGTCAGCCGGTCAAGGGCGACGTGCACCCATACCCTCTTCATACCGTTGGCATGGAAATGATCCAGAGTGGTGGAATTTTGCGAATAGCTGCCGGATTGAACCACGAGGTCAATCATCAGGTTCCAGACGCGGGTTTGAGAAAAATCCGCCAAGGCTCGAACAGGAGTCTCCGCCCTGGCTTTGATATGATCTGTCTCCGGGGTGGCGGTGAGGCGCAGATTCTCCAGGATGTCGGTGAAATGAGCATATGGGCCGTTGGCGTCGCGGTTGGCCAGCATCTGGGCGGCCAACTGGGCGACTTCGCCCGTGTCATTGGGATCGGTCAAAATGTCGTTTTGGACCAGGTCTTTGACGGCCCCCGCGAGCAAAGCCTGGAGGACCGGTTCGGAGGCACGGTTGGGATTGATCTGCGCGCCCAGTACAAGAGGGGCGTCATAGGCACGAAAGGCGTCGAGCAGGCCCATGTCGGGGCTGACGTTCGACCAGAAATCCAGCGAGCGAAAGGGCAGGTCGCGGTGAACCAGGCCGAGTTCGGCGACGCTGCCGAACGGGCGATTGAGGACAATGGGGCGCGCCGGATTGTCAGCATTTCCTTTGGTGGCATGACCCACGGACGAGGCGATTGGGGCCCGGTACAGGTCGGCCGGTCGCCGCACCCGGTCGGGATCCTGATAGCGGGCGCGGTAGCCGCTGGCAACTGTGTGCCGGTTGTAGATGAGTCCTGCAGCACGGTAATCGCCCTCGATTTGTGTGGGCGCATTTGCGATCCTGGTATTGCCCGTGCTCCAGGGCGTATAGGTTTGGGTGGGGGCACGGTGGGTTACGATATCCTGACCATAGTTGGTTCCATCGGCATCCGTGAATATGGTCCGATTGAATCTGTTCCAGCCGAAATGGAACATGGGACCGAAACGCGTGGTGCGGGGGTCGGGCATTTGTTTATAAAACACGTTGCTGTCACGACCATAAGCGTTGAAACGATACGCATGGGATTGGTCCAAATCCCCCGAATTGGTCCGCCGCCAGGTGGAATAGGGCCTCCACGTCCCTCCGGCATCCCTGTAGTCCAGAGTGAAGTTCAGGCCGACCCACACATTATTGGGGCCGAAACCTCCGCCATTGGGGGCATCGTCAACTGCCTCAAAGTCAGGAACCGTGTACGATCCCTGGCTGTGGGGACCGGGCATGAAGGGTATATTCACCCGGCCGTCGAAGGTGTCAAAGTGGAGACCGAAATAGTGGACTTCCGCAGGCGGGCGAGTGGAGCCGGGTCGGTGGGAATTCTCCTCATGCGAATCGCGCACTTCATTGGCGGGAAAATTCACGTCAATACTCGACGCGGGCAACTCTTGGGCGATGCCCCTGGGGGTATTGCGGAAGAAATCCCCGGTGGGGTTGAAATTCATGAAAATCGCCTCGCTGCCTGTATCGGTGGACCCTGGGGTGGCGGCGAGGTGTCCGCGGAACGTCTTGCTGGCAGTTACCAACTCACCGTAGCCCGTCAAAGGCGAGGCCCCGGTATGCCTTCCGAGTCGTGGAATCAATGGGCGCCAGGTAAATCGATTGGGATAATGCGGCTGAAATTGCGGGCCGCTGTCTGGATTCCGGCTTAAGTCCACGAACACACTGCCGACGGGGCTGGGGCCGTTGGCACGAAAGCGGAATTCAGTGGGGTAATCCGACGGGGTGTTGGCGGTATTGCGGCGGTGAGGATTCCATAGTTGGGGCACAAAGTGAAAACTGACATTGGTGCTGTTTGCCCAGCGATAGATCAGTTGATAAATGGTGCTCAGATATGGAAGGTCTTCGATTCCATAGACGTCGTAGTCGGCGATGCCGTCGGTGTAAATCTGGGTGGGATAGCCGTCGGTATCCGCCTGATCGATCATGTTGGCACCGATTTGTAAGATGTGCCGTCCCAGAGGGCGGTCGTTGTTGTCCTGCAGCAGCATGATGTTGTCATGGAACCGGCTGTATTGACCCAAAGACCCGGTGGAATGGTGCTGGGAGGGGTCACGACCGTTGAGAATGGCGGCCTGGATCAACTCGAAAAAATTGGGTTCGCGCGGCGTGAAGGTTGTCAGGCTGGAAGTTTCCCCGGCGGAAAGAGCGACCTGTCCGCGGGCCAGTTCGTCCAGCGTCAGCAAGCGGAAGGCCCGGGTTCGGGCCCCATGATCCCAGGGTGGTTTGGAAAAGGCCACACCACGGACGATCAGGTTGGCGTCGTAGTTCCACGGTGCAAGATTGTCGGCACGAGTCAGGCCGAAGAGACGGTGGATTTCACTGCCGGCAAGCACCGGACCGGTGACTTCTTCCAGTTTGGAGATATGGCTCAAGGGAAAGCGTTTGAGAACCAGGGGATCGCCAGTCTCCGCTGGGGAGCCATCGACGCGGGTGAACGGGGTTTGCACCCGCACTTCCAGGAAGGCCTGGCTGAGGTTGTAGTTGCTGGCGGTCAGCCCCATGCGATTGATCACCGGAACGGGGTCCCAGGAGGGTTGATTGACTCCCCTGGAAAACGTGGTCAGGAGGGAGAGACCCGCGCGATTGCTTCGATTGGCGGCGGCCGGGGGGATGGTTTTTACCCAGAAATCGATCAGGTCCTGGCGGTTGAGAAAAGTTTGGTCGCCGGGGAGTGGCACCAGGTGTCCGGCTTCCAAGCCGGCGCGTTGAAACGCGGCAAAGTCATAGGTAGCGTAATTGGCCTGGTTGCGCCATTCCACCAACGAGTTGGTCCAGTTCTGTCGGTCGGTAGAACTTCCCAACGGGTCGCCGGAGTCATTGACAAAAATTTTCCGCAGGTCGGCAGTGGCTTGGGAGGCGCGGGCCGAGTGGTCGTCGGGTGTGACGGGGGCGGAGCTGTGATGACCCGCCACATGGACATCGAGGGCACCGCCCACTTCGTAAATGGCGTAAGCGAAACGACCGAGGACATAATTTTCATTGGCCGGATCGGAGTCGGCAAGTGTCTCCACGGCGGGGACATCGGCGAGATTGGCCGGACCGATCGGGCCCCGGCGGGCAAGCAGAATCCAGTCCGGGGCCGGGATGGAGTTGTTGGAGAAGACGGCGGAGGGGGTGAGGTGGGGAGCGTCCCAGAAGCGGCCGCGCAGGGCGGGTCCGCCGCGCGAGGGTGTGGCGGTGGAGATGCCGGGATAGGACCAGACGGGTCCGGCGAGTGTGTTGCCGTTGGTGTCAGTGAAATACGACTCTGCGGGCCAGAACGGGGTGTTGCCGCGGGAGACTTTCACCAGATTGGGGGGGGCTGGCTGGTTGGAAGGCAATTCCAGTCCGGAAACGGAGGGCACAATGGTGTCGGCCGCGTTGGGGCGCAAATAGATCAGGTTTCCGGAGGCGTCCTCAATGCGTTGCGAACCCGCCAGGATTTCCTGCACCAAATCGGCAATCACCAAATCCGCCAACGAGTGGGAGAGTTCGGCGGCTTTGGCCTGACCGACGCTGGAAAAGACCACCTTGCGCATGCTCAGGCTGCGACTCAAGAACGCCAGAACCAGAATGCTGACCAACGCAATCGCGCCTAATGTGATAATCAAACTCACGCCGCGGTGCTTGCTTCGTATCAATGAGAGGCGTTTCATGTAAGTATAGTGTATCATCTGAGTATTTACTTGGCAAATTTATTGAATAGGAACGATTCGTTGAAACGAGCGCATGCTTTGCGGGATGATCAAAGGAACTCCCGTTTGTTGGGCCAGTGCGGTGGGATCATTCAAAATGGCCTGCCATTCGAGAGCGGTGTCCACCAGGTCAATCGCATCGGGAAACGCTTCTCCCAATTCTTGCACCCTGAGAGTACGGTCAACCGCAGATTCCCCCAGCAACGGCATCAGGGAAGTGTCCACAGTGACCAGATAAAGTCCCAAAGCCCGCAAGTCATCCGTGGGGGCCGGGGCGTTTCCTCGCCAAACGATTTCTCCGGTGTTGTCACGAACAAGGAAGGCCACCTCGAAGCGGATGATTCCCTGGCCGACGGCCTCGAAATCGGTTTCGTCCAGAGTGGGAATTTCCGTCGAGCGGAGGAAAACGGGGTTGTTATCGGGGGTGGGATCGGTGGTGGGCCAGTAGTATCCCAGAGCGGCCCGTTCCAGGGTGCGGCCCCAGACCGGGTGGGCGGCGATCCGGTAACCGAGAGCCGAAGCCATGCTGCGTGTCCCGCTGTAAGCCGGGGCCTGGCTGTAAAGCGCCAGCGCGTCATCGCCCGGCTGTTTATCCACAAAATAGCCCCCGCCCCCGACGCGGATGCGCCCCTCCCAGTCCATGCCAATACGATCGAAGACGATGCGGGCGACACTGAATGCGTCCATGCGCCGGGTGTCGTCGCGGATGATCCGTGAAGATTGCACGACTAACTGGGTGACCATCAGAACGATCAGGCCGAGTACGACGGTGGCGGCCAGCAATTCGATCAGACTGAAGGCGTCGGGTTTTTTGCGCCGCGTTTTCACGGCGCGTCTCCCAAAAGAAAGCCGGTCTCGATGCCGTCCCCACGGGTGCTGCCGGTTCCCACCGGCCATTCGAGCCGGAGATGAAGCCATGCCCGGCCCAGCCCGGTGACGTCCGGGGGGTGGACCTGCCAGCTCAGTTGGTAAAAGGGTTCATTTCCCGCTTCGACGGCTTGAAACCCTGCGTTTAACAAGACCATGCCTGCGGGCTCGGGATAGGTTTCTGCATCGGTGGTGCCGCCGGGGTTGTGGAGTTGGGGAATGTCGAAACGCGATTCCCCCGATGTGACGCCGCCGTCTTTGAGATCGAAACTGATCTGGCGCAGCAGTTCCATGGCCTGGTATTCCTCGCGCGAGTCGCGGTTGACCTGGATACCGGTGGGAATGACCGCCACCAACAACATCAGGGCGAACACTCCCACGCCCAAGGCCAGCACGACTTCCACCAAAGAAAAGCCCGGCTCCGATGTTCTTGCGCGTGCGCCGGGGTTGCGGTGCATGACTGTGTTCCTGCCGGTTGGCTGCGGGAATCCGTCCCCCATCGCCACTGCCGGGATGGAACTATAGCCCGTCTTCGGCATGATAATCAATCCATTCAATCGAGCCCATGAGGCCGTCGATGGCAAGCGCCCTGCTTACGCCGCCGTTGCCGGCGCGGGCATCCGACCTCATGAGAACAATTTCCAGCCGTCGGGGCATGTTGTTGGGAGCGGTTTGAATATCGCCGCCGACTCCGATCCGGATCACATGCTCCAGCTCGTGGTTGGTCGCTCCCACCCGTCCGACGGGAAGTACGGAGAGGGTGGCGTTAAAATCTTCGGAGACATCCAGAATATTGGTCGTGTTGGCCGTGGTGAAGGAGGATCGGCCCAGGCTCACCCTGGAGAGGAACTTGGGGCGGGACAGCGGTTCAAACTGGAGATCACCCGTGGCGGATTCCACTTCGGCAAACGCCGTCACCAGCACGCCGGTGTTGCTGCCGGAATCCAAGTTGGCAAATCCCAGCCATACCGGCTGCTGGTTGGCCACGGCATGAATCTGGGACTGTTCGATGAGTCCGGCAATCTCCCGCGAGGCATGGTCCAAATATCTACTGTGGGTCAATGAACTGATAGCGAATGTCGAAAACGAGGCCATGACGGCGACGATGCCAAGCACCAGCAACAACTCCAGGACACTAAACCCGGTGGGATGTTTGCGCGGGTGCGTTCCGCAGTGGCGCGCCGCGTGATGGCTGTTGATGGGAACGGTGGCATCAGTCATAAGGACATCCTATTATGTATTTACACATATGCAACAAAAAAACAAAGTCATTGCCATCATTTTTTTAGGGGGAAATACGGCTACCCCGACTTCCGCTACTGGCGGGGGGCGCGGGTCTGGAGGCCGCATCCATACA